>CANQOR010000046.1 GCA_947625535.1 uncultured Bacilli bacterium | reverse complement strand
AAAAGACTTAAGAAAAAATCTTAAGTCTTTTATTATTCATATATTCTAACTTTTACTTTATTTAATAAACCATTTAATATTACTACTATTATAAATAAAACCATTATTATAACTATTCTATCATCTGTATTTGGATTATTTATAAAATTCTTCGTATTATAAAAATAAACCTTATTATCTAAATTAGTTACTCCTTCATATACATTAGTTAAACTATTATCTAAAGAAGCTACTTCCCTACTTTCTTGTACTAAACTATACTTAGTATCTATCGGAATATCCTTTATAATAAATGATTCATTACTTCCTATTTCTACATAAGCTTCCTTATTATCATTTAACTCTATATATTCCTCTTTATTACCTATTAAAACCTTATATATATCTTCTTTACTATCTATTTTAATTAAATACTTATATACATTATCTTCTTCATACATTTGAATATTATTTACTTCTAAATCTATTGTAAATATATCAGCTATTAACTCTTTATTAGTATTTACTTTTACATATACCTTATTTTGTAATTCCCTATATTCTTGATCTTTTATATCTAAGATATTATTTATATATAATAACAAACCTAAAAGAAAAAGAAAAAGAATTAATCTCGTATTAAAATACTTATTCATTTTTCTTTTTCTCATGAGATAAAACCAATAAAACAATCATAATAACTATACAAGAAAATACTAATAAACAAGCAAATATCATATTATCATCATATGTATTAGGATTTGGTTCTAGTGGAAATAACTCACTACCATCTACTTTAGTATATTCTCCATAAAATGCCCAATCAACATAAGCTTCATCTTGATTGTCCTTATTATCATATTCATATTTCAAAGTAGTCTCAACCACTAAAGTATGACTTTCCCCTTTTTTATACTCCCCTAATTTAAAAGCTTTTTGTAAACTTAAACCATTAAAATCATAAGTATTACCATTAGCATCTCCATCATATATTAATTCATCATCTACATAGATTTTCATATCTATATTATCAATTAACTCTTTAGCTAACTCTGTATTATCTCTTTCTTTAACTTGAAAATATAGAGTATAATCAGTATCAGAACTTTCATTTTTAATTAATAATGTATCAGTATAAGTCTTACCTGGTATCATATTAGTATGATTCATAAATACTTTTTCATCAAATCTATTAGTACTATAATATAAATGATTATCTTTCTCCGTAAAATATAATTCATTTATATCTTCAGCTTTTACTATACTGAAAGAACATATTAAAACTAAAATTAACCAATATATTTTTTTCATTTCATCACCCATATAATCTATATTTTCAAAATAAAGACTCCCCCTATCAACGAGAGTTAATATTTATATAATTTAAAAGTTTTTGGATAGGAATTGTAAATTATAATTTAGTAGTCAATAGGGGGTGTCAAATTATTTCAAAAATGTTTTTATTCCATTAAGCAATTTCTGGAGCATCTGTCCATACAGATGCATAACCATCTGCTTGAACTATTTCTACTTTAATATTTAAAGTATATGTAGCACCAGAATAACCGTTTCCACTAGATGAACAAGTAATTGTTTTCTTACCTGCTGCTTCAGTAGTAGCACAAGTTACTTCATCGCCTTCATCAAATTCAACTGCATCGTTAAATTTAACTGATTCAATAAATGAATTTGTTTTTGCACCAGCTGCTAAAATTTCATTGTAATAATAATATTCACCTTGTTTAGTCCATTTGTCTTGGTTAGCGAAATTAATAATTGCTACATCTTTACCACCTTTTTGTAATGGAAGAGAACCTTCGTTAGTACTTTTCCATTCTTGTGTATAAGAAACACGTACTACTACTGGAATTGTACCTGTATTTTCAACTTCAACAGTTTTTGGAGTTGTAGTACCAGGAATCCAGTTTTCTGGACTTGTAAATGTTTCAGTAATAGTATTACTGTATTTACCAGTTTTGAAAACGTTTTGGAAACTTTCAGTATTAGTGAATATTGCAAATGTTCCTCCTACTATACCGATTAATGCTATTAAAGCGATAGCAATTAAAGGTTTCTTATTACTCTTCATACATTTTCTACTCCTTTCTTTTGTATTTTTTATCTATATCAAAACTTCTTAAAAAGTTTGATACCTTACTTAACATCTTTAGCTGTAAATTCTAAAGAATCATCTTTATTATTACTTTTAATATTAGTTAGTAAAAACTCTGATATTAAAATAATAATTAGTATTCCAATAATTATCGTATGATACTTTAAAAAGTATTCATAACAATAGCCTACTACAGGAATATTTACTTTAGCTACTTTACCCATTACTTGCTCATAACTAACTAAAGGATCTGAAGTGTTATTAGCATCTCCCCTAGTTTCAATAGAATCTTCCTCTATATTTACAATACGATGGGTAATGTATGTACCATCTTCTAGTACATAAGTAATTGGATCTCCTACCTTTAATTCACTCATAGATACCTTATGGTAGTAAACTATACTTCCTACTTTATAAGTAGGTTCCATCGATCCAGATAATACTATTAATGGTTTATATCCAAATATAATAGGTAACTCAATTAATGCAAATAAGATAACTACTATATATATAATTATTGATAAAATATGAACTATTTTCTTTATGATTTCCATGTTATGTTGTCTCCATCTATTGTTATTACTTTCTCCCATAAATCATTAGCAGCTTTCTCTGATGCTTGAATAGCTTCATAACTAAAAGTTAATTCATAATCATAATCTTTATAATCATCTAAACCTTCTAATAAAGTATCATTTTTGGTAATCATATTAAGTATTTGTACACTTTGATTAGGTTTTAAAACCTTTGTATAATAGTACCAACCATCTTTACCATCAATAAAGTTATCTTTAAATTCAGAAGTCCAATCTTTAATAACTGTATCTTCTCCATTTACTTTATTACTTAAAGTAAAGACATTATCACCTACTTTTTGACTCCATATTTCAATATAACTAACTCTTAATATAACTGAAGCTTTATCATCATTATTAGCAATAACAACCTTCTTAGTACCCCAAGTATCATAGAATTCTTCTTCTAAAGTAACATCATACGTCATTGCTTGAAATCTATTAGCAATAGAACTTTCCGAAGTGAATATTGCTAAAGTAACAGCAATGGCTGAGAATAGTAATATAGCTCCTAAAAAGACTAAAGGCTTAGCTCTTTTTAAATTAGAATTATTAAATTTAATAGATTTTATTTTATTAATCATAATAAGCCAACCTTTCTCTAATATTAACTATTACCTATAATCTTATTAACTACTTCTCCAAATGAATGGAAGAATCCACGTTTTTTGAATTTATTTGTTATAGTTACTTGGTAGTTAATACCTTTTTCTATTACAAATGATGAACCATTCATAGCAGTAGTTGTTTCATTCTTAGTATTCTTTCTAACAATACTAACTAATGAGTATTCTTGAGGTATCGTTTCCGTTATTGTATATGTTGCATTAGGATTTACATAAATTGTCTGACATTCATCTTTCTTAAGTCTTACCCAAGTATCAAAACCATTAGCATTTGATACATTTATCATAAATGATCTATCAGTACCAACACCATCTACTGTCTTACAAATCTTCAACTGGGATTGAACAGTAAATTCTGCTGATGATTCATAACTACCATCTGGATTCATATAATAATTGTTATCTGCTAAAGCACCAACTATTTTAACAGTATTCTTAATAGTTCCTATATCATCTTCTGTTACAGTATAACTAGCATGAATTGTAACTGAGCTATTAGAATTTAAACTAGCAATTGTAACAGTATGTGGTGAACTTATGGTATAACCAGTTCCTTCTTTAAATACAGCTTTAACATTTTCTTCTTTAACTATGACATTTTTAATTGTAAATGCTGCTGTATTAGTAACTGTTATTTCATATTCCACAACATCACCAGGATGATAATAATCTTTTTTAGATATTATCTTTTTAGTAATTGTTGGTTCAAATGTACCAGTTTTAATTCGCCATTCACCATATATAACAACATCTTCGTCTGGCATTATAAATGGATCATCATAATACCAACCTAAGAATTCATATCCAGAAGGTTCACCTTTAACATTGCTAAGTGTTACAGATGTACCTGGACGATGTTCTAGAGTATCTGGTAAATAATTATCAGCATTAGGTGGTATGTTATTACCCATAAACTTATATTCAACTTTATATGTAACTAATTCAAATTCACCAACAATTGAAACATTCTTATTTGGCATTGTAAAATCATTATCAGCTGTAGCACTTACACCCTCTGTTTCAATTGTCCATCCTTTAAATCTATATCCATTAAAGACTGTTCCTTTAGCAAAAGAATCTATCTTAACATTTTGTCCTTCATAATAACTCTTTTCACTAGGTGGTACATAACCTTCAGGTATATCTCCCTTTATGCTATATGTAAGTGTATATTGAGACTTCTTAGCAAAACTACCAACGAATTTAACACTCTTATTTGGCATTGTAAATTTACCATCTTTAACTGTTACATCAGAAGTTTTCCAACCACTAAATGCATATCCTTCAAGATACGGATCATTTGATACACCAACACTTGTACCTTCAGCATAAGAAGTCTTATTAGGAGGTACTGGTGCATTAGGTGGTACAACTCCTTCATATTCATAAGTTACATCATAAAGTGAAGCACTATCTTTACCCATCCATACATGAACAGTATTAGAATGAACTGTTAAATCTTCTTCACTACCAGTAGCAAAGTTATAAAAATCTCTTCTTGTTTCTACTTCTAAAGTATCTGGATCATCTAATGCCGGTGTTACAGTTTTAATACCAACTGTTAAAACACAACCAGCTTTTAATCCTTTTACTTGGAAAGATACTGTCCTTGTTGCATCATCATAATGAAGTCCATGATAATTATAAGTATCAACTACTCCATCATCGACAACTTTACCTGGGCAAGATAAATTTTTATTATTTCGATAAACAGCACCGATAGAGCCATCACCCGTAGTAACGAACTCTTTAAATGTTAACCCTTCAGGAAGTTTATCTTCAACATTTATAATGCCACTCGATACATTAGCTGTTTGCGAATCACTAGAAACATTTTTATCCTTATCTATTCCATCATAAGAAATATCTAAATAATAAGTTAATTCTGATTGTGGTTTAACTCTTACATCATCACCCAATAACTCAGATAAAGTAAAACCAGCAATACAAACAACTATCAAAAGGCTTAATACAAGTGCTGTAATTCGAACCTTCCTATTATGAAGAAATTTCTTTAGCACTATCATCAACCCCTTTCAAGCTTTCGAGCTTTTCAACTATTGGTTCATAATAACCAATGTTTTCATCTATTAACTCATCAATTAATTGATGTAATCTCTCTCTTTTTTCAAATCTACTATAATTATTTAAAGCAATTTGCTCATATAAGACATATAACTCTTCATCATTATCAACATAAATTTCATTATCACTAATAACACCATAACTTATACCAATTTTATTAAGCTTTGATAAAACCTTAGAATAAGGAGAAATACCAAAAGCAATTGAATTATTATTCCATTTATATCCAAATAAATCCCAAATAATAATTGCATCATTACCAAAAGTCTTATAAAAACTACCTTCTTTAATAAAAATGACATGATGAGGTTTATTCTTTTTATAATATTCATAAGTTTCTAATGCTTTCATCTTAAATATCCTTTCACAATCTTTTACTTTCTTTAAATAACCATAGTAACTACTATAAGTTCTATAAAATTTAACTTTTTCTTCTTTTAATTTATTAAGTTTCTTAACAATCTTTTGAATTGTCTTTTTACGATACTTAATTTTTAATTTATTATTAACTGTCTGATACTTATAACCTAAAAATGAAATTCCAATACTTAATTTTGTAATATTACTCTTAGGATTCATTTTTAAATTAAGTTCATTAATCTTTACTTCGATTTTTCTCCAAGCATCAACAAGTTTATCTTTATCTAAATCTAATATTAATAAATCATCCATATATCTAATATAATATTTGCATTTTAATTCTTCTTTTATATAATGATCTAAATCATTTAAATAATAGATAGCTAAAAATTGACTCGTCATTGCTCCAATGCTTAAACCAACATCTTTTTTATAATAGGGAATATCTTTTTTATACTTTTCATTAAATTTAGCAATTGTATCATTAACATAAGGTTGATTAGTTTCACCAATTATCTTTCTAATAAGATTAATAACATCAGGATCGTTAATTTTCTTTTGTACTTTTTCAATCAATATATTATGATCAATTGTATAAAAATACTTACTTATATCAATCTTTAAACAATATATTTCTTTATCATTATTTTTTAATCTAATAGTATTAATATACTTTTCTAATAAGTCATTAGCATACTTACTACCTTTATTCTTTCTTGTAGCTACATTACTATCAATTAAAGAACTTTCTAAATAAGGTAATAAATAATAATTAGTTACAAAATGATTTACTATTTTATCAGATACACTTTGACTCATAACAAGTCTAGGTTTTGGTTCAAAGATTAAAAATAATCTAAATGGTAAAGGTTTATATTTCTTTTCTTTTAAAACTGTATAAATATTATAGATATTTGTATTTTTATTTACTGCAAATCTATAAATAGCCTTTCTATTTTTACAAGTTTTTCTAACAATATTCCAAGTATCATAAATGTTTTCAAAGGTTACCGCATCATCATAAATATTATCAACTGTCTGTTTTGTCATTCGGTTCTGGATTTTTTCTCCAACTATATGTCATATTTTTAATTTCTGTTAGTAAACCTATTGAAGTTTCAATATGTTTTTTATTATCTTTACATATTTCTAATAACTCAGATGAAATTAAATCAAGCATAGATAAGGTTACAAGCATTTCTGTAATGTTTTTAAGTCTTATGTTTCCTTTAGTATATTCAGCTTCATGTAAGTATCGAATAAGATTATAATTTTCATCTAATAATCTAATTCTTAAATCACGATGTACATTAGGAATTGAAATAGCTACATATTTCCGAATATACTGGTCATACTTTATAACCTTATTATACAGATTAAATCCTTTATCATTATGCATATTAAAAACCTCCCTTGTAATAGCAACTGGCTATATCAACTGCGAAAGCAGCTAATATAGCTTACACTATTACATATATTTAGAACTACTTAGTTCATAGAATTATGTCTGTTTCACAAAGGAAAATGCTAAATTTCACCATAGCATTGCTGTTATAAATTTAGCGAGTAATATTGGAAAATGCGGGACGCACGCCGTTGGAGTTGTTCACGTTGTTGTTGTTCAAGCTACCACTCGTGTTCACGTTGCGCTCGTTAGCATTGTTGTTGTTGAAGTTGTTAGGCGAACCCAGCCAGCCCGAAAAACAACGAACCGAGAAGCTACGACTAAGCCTTTTGTCGACATAATCCTAGATTAAACTATTAGTTTAATCCTAATTAAAAATCCCCCTCCTACACTAATTTTTCTTTTCAACTTATTCAAGTTGATTTATATTAAACACCATACTTTACTTTTGGCACACGAAATGGTACTCGCGTGGCGATTTCAAGAGGTTAGTGTCGGCACTATCTTGTTACTGGTTCCACAATGTATGGATCATCATTTGTCCCACTTCCACTACTTATCCCTGTGCCAGGGTTGAGTGAAACTGCGGGACGCACGCCGTAGGAGTTGTACACGCGGATGTCGTTCAAGCCACCACCCGTGCTCACGTAGCGCTCGAAAGCATAGATGGTGATGATGTAAGGCGAACCCAGCCAGTAAGACTGACCCGTCTTAGCGAATGTAGAACTCATCTTACTCGCTTCAGGAGCAGTTAATAATCCAACCGGATAAGTAAGCTGAGCTTTACTATTACTCATCGCAAATTGATCTGTTTCATTCGGACATACGTGTGTAGATTTAGTACTATAGTTATTGAATTGTAAGTAACTAGAAGTACTGCCACCATTTGGATCCCAACCACCAAGACTACTTATACCTCGGTCATTACAGAAAACCGTATCTTCTAAATATTGTGTGTTATCAGTCATATTATTAGCGTACCATTCGTCTATTACTTTTTTAATATCAGAATCTTTAGCGTTAACATCATTAGAAGATAACATTTTTTCTAAAATTTGACTTACATCACTAAATACTTCTAATTCAATGTAATATGCAGTAGAAGAAGATGTATAATAAACATAAGCAACTTTTAAGCAAGTAGTATCTGTAGTACTTAGGCAAGTATAATGATGATCATTTACAACAGCTGTTCTATCAGTTGACCAACTAGATATTGTAGCTGTATCTTGTAATTCATAACCACTACTAGTATTCTTAACGCTACTACCAAATATCATCCCAGTTCCAGCCGAACTCATAGAACTTTTAGACTTATACTCAACAACTGTGTTATACATATAACCAACATAAGCTGGAGATTTGTAATTTGAATTAAATGCACTTGTACTTATTTGCTGATTGACTCCAGAATTATTACATTTGCCTTCAGAAGGAACACCATTATATACAATCTTTACTCCTTCCGTTGCTGTCGTTCTTACTATCTGCCAGCAGAAGCCACCAAATATTAAATTGTTATGAGTAGCTGTTGTATAGTAATAAATATTTGTATTAACTGTCTTACCTACTTCATCAGTAACTTCACCAGTATAAGTACTAGCTCCATTTTTGGTTTCGGCATCTTGTTTAACTTGTTTAAATAAAGTTAAATCTTTATGGACTTCGCCATCAACACTCTTAGCAATAGTAAGTGTTGACCAAGTTCCTCTTATATTTACATCATGTTCTGGCATTATAAAGACGTCATCATTAACTTTAGTTACATCATCTTCAACGATTTCCCAACCTTTAAATACATAACCAGGACATACAGGTTTTTCGCTCTTTTTAGTAACATTTTCATAAACATAGTGATCTTCACTAGTATTTCTTAAACTACAACCACTAGGTGGATTGTAATCGTAATTAACTACATAATTATTTTTTAATACCGGAGTTGAACTGCTATCAAAATTCTTCTCTTTACTATCGCTAGGTAATTTAGAATTTACTTCTTCACCTTTATTAGTTGGATAATAACCATTATTAGATAAATATTGGTCTTTTAATTTTAAGTTAATAGTCATCTTTGCAGATGAACCAGATTTAAACGAATCTCCTAGATTCCAAATAATCTTTTGTTTACCATCGCTTTCGTTTATTAGTTCAACACTACCTACAGTAACAGTAATATCATCTTTTGAAGCTACTGTGAAATAATCATCATCAATAATATCTACTACTTCAAATTTTTCATAAATTTCAGGAGATATAGACGCTTCAAATAAAACATTATTTAAAGTTTCCATATTAGCGTAGAATTGATAATCAGATACTTCAATAAGTTCTTGCTTTATTGATGAACCCATTTCATATTGAATGCCATTAACTGTAACAAACGGATATGTATCTTTTAAAATTTGGAATGTCCCAATCTGATTTGGAGTATCTTGGCAGGGATATCCATCAGTTAAAAATAAAACAACTGCATCAGTATTAGGTTTTCTTACATAATCTGATAAAATATCTTCAACTTTTAATAACGCATCATTATAATTTGTAGTTCCTTTAGTACTTAAAGCTTGTATTTGCGATAATAAGGTTTCTTTATTATTTGTAAAATCAGAAAGTATTTCTGCGTTAGTATCAAATGTAATTAATGCTGCACTATTATCTTTATCAGATAGCAAGAAACTAACAAGTTCTTCAGCATCTTTTTTAACTCTTTCAAGTTTTTCACCTGACATACTACCAGATATATCTAAAACTAATATTACATCTTTTTTATTTTCACCAGTTTTTACTATTGTATCTAAATCAAATGTAACTTGGGCTTT
>CANQOR010000045.1 GCA_947625535.1 uncultured Bacilli bacterium | reverse complement strand
AAAATTTAAGCAAGAATTAAGTAAGAATTAAGCAAGATGTATTGAATTTAAATACGAATAGTAGTATAATAAATATATTAAAATTTGAGGTGTATAAAAATGAAAAAAATATTAAAAATCATTCCTATTATCATATGTTTACTTATAATCTGGTTAGGAATTATTTTTTATCCAAATTTTTACTATAAATACATAGCAAAAGAAGGTAATACAGAAAAAGTTAATATTGTTCAAATCAAATCATCTTACTATACAGAGGAAGACTATGAGAATGTTGTTAACGAAACCTTAAATAGATTTAAAGAATTTAAAGATTGTACTTTAGAACAAATTTCTTATGTTGGTGATGAACTAAATAATAGTAATATTAACTGGGCTAAGGATAATGATAAAGACGAAGTAATAACTTTAATATTATCATTTAAAACTGGTAAACATGCCCAAGGTCTTAATCATAATAGTCAGTATACTTCATATAATATGATATTTGCTCGTAATAAAGGTGAAGACTGGACCTTTATAACTAGTGGATATTAAGTAAAATAAAAAATAAATTCTTACAAAAAAATTAAAATTATGATATTATTTAAATATCAAAATTAACAAGTTATTTATATTCAATGAGTAGCTTTAATGCGTAAGTCCAATTGTATAAAGACTTACGTATTTTTTAATACTTAAAGAATAAAACTTAGAAAAGGATGATAAAAATGTACAAAGTAAATGATTATATAGTTTATAAAAAAAGTGTATGTCAAATTAAAGAAATAAAGAAAAATCCTTTAAATGGAAATGACTATTATATTTTAATACCCATAGATGATAATTCATTAATTATAGATGTTCCTATAGATAATAGAATGGGTTATATAAAAAATATTTTAAGTAAAGAAGAAGCAGATTTTTTAATTAATAGTATTAGTACTATAAAACCACTAGATAACATTAATGATAAATATATAGAAAAAACTTATAAAGACTTACTATATAATGGAACTCATCAAGATTTAATTAAAATAATTAAAACAACTTATTTAAGAAATGAAGATAGAATAAATAGTAATAAAAAGATTAGTGAAAAAGATAAAGATTATTTTAATCAAGCTGAGAAATATTTATATAATGAGTTATCTATTGTTTATAATATGAGTTTTGAAGAAACTAAAAATTACATTATTAATAAAGTTCAAGAACAAATAAAAGGATAAAGTATTATTTAGTAATAAAATTTCCTAATAATATAGAAACTAAAAACAAAATGGTTCAACACTTAGTGTTGAATTTTTTTTAAAATTTTATATTATTGAAATATGATATAATTAATACGAAATGGTAGTGAGGTTATTTATGAGTAATATAGTTATTAAATTAAGTAACATAACCAAAAGTTATAATACTTCAAATGGTAAAATAGATATTCTTAAAGGAATAGATTATTCTTTTGAAAAAGGAAAACTGTATGCCATAAGAGGTCATAGTGGTAGTGGAAAGACTACATTAGTAAGAATTTTAGGCCTTCTTGATAATTATGATTCAGGAGAATATTTATTATATGGTAATAGTACATCAAACTTAACTGATACAAAATCTTCTGAGTATCGTATGAAATACATAGGCTTTGTATTTCAAGATTACAATTTATTGCCTTATTTAAAAGCTTATGAAAATGTAATGATTCCAATGATTGTTAATAAAAAAATAACCAAAGATAGTAGAGATAAAAAAATTAAAGAATTATTTGCTAGTGTAGATTTAACTGAAAGAATTAATCACTTCCCTAATGAATTATCAGGTGGGGAACAGCAAAGAGTAGCTATCGCTAGAGCATTAGCAAATGATCCTGATATTATAATTGCTGATTAACCAACTGGAAATCTAGATAAAGCTAGTGAAAAAATAATATTTACTTTATTAAAAAAGCTAACGAAACAAGATAAATGTATTATCGTAGTAAGTCATAGTGACGAAGTATTTGCATATGCCGATAAAATTATAAATTTAGAAAATGGTAAATTAGAAGAGGTAGAAAATGATAATTGATTTTTTAAATTCTGCTATAAAGAATATTTTAAGAAACACTAAAAACAAAATATTAATTATAATATTTACTTTACTATTTATATTACTATTTGTAGATGTTATTTTTTTAAAAAATTTTAATGACTACATCGATTATGCTGTTAATAACAATATAGGGTTTAGAACTTTCTATATATATAGTGAAAACAAAGAAGAACAAGAAAGTATAGATGAAATAAAAAAATTAGATCATGTTTTAGATGTATACAATACTAAATATAGTATTTTTGTTGGAGAAACTGATTTAACATTTACTGGTTTAGATGGCGAATTAGCTATAAAATACGGGACACAAAATACAATTCCAAAATCTATTATTGGTAAATCAATTGCTGATATAAAAAGTGGTGAAATAATTTGTCCGTATGTCTTTTATCCTGATTCAAATGCTAGCTTGTTAAATATAGATAAAGATAAAATAATTGAGCCAGATAAAGCTTTAAATTTAGAATTTAATCTTTATTATAATAAACGTAATTCCGAAACTAATAGAGATGATATAACAAAAGAATCTAAAAAATTTAAGGTAGTAGGTTTATATGATAGTACTCAAGTTATGAATTATAATAATGAATGCTATTTAAATTCTGAAGATATAAAATTCTTAATAGATAGTGAGTTTTATCAAACAAACGATGAACTTACATATCTAAGTGTTATAGCTGATAAACAAGAAAATATAGAACAAATAAAAAACGAAATATCAAATATGGGTTACATGGTTGATGAAGGCACAACTGTTGGATTTGATACATCTAATACTACTATGATTCTAACGTTATCTAGTGTTTTATTTTTAATTATATGGATTGCTATCTTCTTTATAATAGTTAATTATGCTAATAAAAATTTAAAAGAAGAGGGCAAATACTTAGGAATTATAAGAGCATGTGGTTATAATAAAAAACAAATCATCTTAAAATATATTACTGAAAAAATAGTAATGATAAGTATTAGTTATCTAATTAGTTTACCTATCTTCCTTGTAATGTTTAATATATCTAAAAATTCATTATTTAAAAAGTATAACTACTTAGGTTTTTATGTTAATAATAACTTATTAATATTAATTACTTTATTTTTCATGGTCTTAATATTTTCAATAATAATTGATTACTATATTGTTAATTCATATTTAAAGAATTCTGTTACTAATAATATGAAGGAGGAATAATATGATTTTACTAAAAGGATTTTTTAGGAAAAAAAGAACTAAAAATACTATTATGATAATAAGTATTATCTTAACTATCCTTATTTTAATTAACTCCTTTAAAAATTATTCTTCTAACTTATATAATGAAATACAATTAAATAGTCAATCATTTATAGTCTTTTCTAACAAAGATTACAATAATGTAATTAATTCTAGTAAATTAGTAAAGTCATCTTACCGAGCTTTAACTTTTAATCCTGGTAAAGATAATGAAATAATTAAAACTTCAACTAACGATGATTACATTTTAACTTGGAATAATCTTTTAATTCACGATATTATTTTAGCTTACTCTTCATCTTATTGTGATAACTCAATACCTGATGATGAAATGATTCTTGGTCTAGATGAAGAATACTATAATAAAGAAGAACTTATTAATAAAGAAATAAATTTTAAATATAATGATAAAAATTTAACTTTAAAAATAAAAGATTTGAATCAAATTAAAGGTCATAATTATATATGTATTTCTGATAATCTATATGACCAATTAATTAAAGAAGAGAAAAATTATATATATACCATAGAACCATATAATTATACAGATATAGATAGATTACCTTCATTATTTAGTGATCTAAACAAAGATAATTTTTATGGTATTTTAAACATCGAAAGACCTATGAATGAAGAAAATATAAATGCAATTGAATATCTTCAAAATATAATAGGAGTCTTTAATGTTATTAATATTATTTTTTTAATAGTTTCATTTATAATCCTAATATTTGTTATCAAAGATTTTTTATTAGGTGAAAATAAAGAAATAGTATTATTAAAACAAGTTGGTTTTAATAGATTTCAAAATATAACTAATTTATTTATCAAAGTAATATTTTTAGATATAGCAGTCTTAATAATGACTTTAATTTTAATATTCTTTATTTTATTCTTATTACACTTTATAATAAAAATTCCATTTAATATTATTAATATCAAAGGTTTCATTTTAATATTACTATTAATTATTATAGTTGAATTAATTAGTTGTATATTAAATTTTTCTAAAAAGAATATCAAATAGCTACCAAGCTATTTTTTTATTTATAAATTTTAATCTATTTTTTTAAATAATAGTATAATAATATTAATGGTGATAAATATGAAAGAAGTTAATAAAAAAGAAATAGTTAAAATGTTATTAAATCAAGAAATTGATAAAAAGAGTGAAGAAGAATTATTAGATATGTTAGTAGATAATCCTATTAGTGTCGATATAGATAAATTAGAAGAAGAAAATATGACATTTGGTGATAAAGTAGCTGATAAATTAACAGCTATAGCTGGTAGTTGGAATTTTATAATTGGTTTTTCTATTTTCTTAATTGCTTGGATTGTTCTAAATGGTTTTATTTTGTCTAAAGCTGTTGATCCATTTCCTTTTATTTTATTAAATCTTCTTTTATCATGTATTGCAGCTTTACAAGCTCCTATTATTATGATGAGTCAAAATCGTCAAGCTAAAAAAGATAGTTTAAGAAATAAAAATGATTATAAAACAGATTTAAAAACAGAATTAATAATTGAAGAATTACATGATAAAATAGATGAAATATTAAAAGAACAAAAAAATATTAAAAAAATGCTTGAAAATATAAATAATAAATAATATAAAAAGTTGGTGATTATATGTTTCAACTAAAATGGGATGATAATTATACTAAAACCATTGATGACATTCCATATTGGAAAAAAGAGGAAGACATAAATCAAAATATAATTGATTATATTAAAGAAACTTCTCTAAAAGTCCCTTTATATAATATTTTTGATGAAAAATATTATTGTTGTAATTGTTTAAATGTTTTAGATAAAAATATGGCTTGTCATAATTGTCATACTAAGTTTTCTTGTAGTAATGAAAAACCTGATTTTGATAGTCGTGAAACATGTGTTTTATCTCATCATAATAGAAAAATAACTTTTGATAATTATACTCATCTAGTTGATTTTCTTATCTTTAATATCGATAATAACAATGTTTACTTTTATTACATATCTGATGAACTTAGTTATCAAGAGTTAGAAGCATGTAAATATCAAGCTATTCATCATTTTATAATTAATAATTCTTTTTTAGTTACTAAAGAAGGTCTTACTGATTTAGATAATAATATTTTTATATCTTATAAAGAATTAGATTACAATCGTGAAAATTTTGAAAAAAATTATAGTTTATTTTATGATGATTATTTTGATAATACAACTTATGGTAAATTAATCTTTGATAAAAGACCAATTTATTTATATACAGATAATATAAATGATTTAAAAAATACTATCTATAAATATACTCGTATATGGGAAACTAAAGATATTTTAGATAAAGAACTATATCATAGTATAGCTGAATTAACTATCCATCCTCTTTATTATCCTCAATTTGAATATTTAGTTAATTATAAATTATATAAT
Organism: uncultured Bacilli bacterium; assembly: GCA_947625535.1. Lineage (GTDB taxonomy): Bacteria > Bacillota_I > Bacilli_A > RF39 > UBA660 > Coprovivens. The sequence goes on along the minus strand of CANQOR010000045.1, from coordinate 4,361 downwards.
TTAGCTTTAGAAGTTCCTCATTGGTTTAAAGAAGGTCATAATTTTAAAGAAATATTTGGTATAGATAAACACTATCTTCCCATGATGGTAAATAATAATATTAATAGTAGTGAATTATATCTTTTAAGACTAGCTCCTTCTTTAGATTATTCTTCAATAGAGTATTTCGCTTCTTACTTATTATTTTATCAAGATGAAATAATTGAGTTAATTAAAGATTATAAAATTAATTTATCTAAATTAAAAAAATATATCGAAAAACATCATAATTTTAACTTTTATGAATATTTAGATTATTTACATATGTCTCGTCAAATAGGTTTAGATTTAGATAATAAAAATGTCTTATTTCCTAAAGATTTAGAAAGAGCTCATCTTGAATTATATAGTCAAATTGAAGTAGAAGAAGATCCTGAAATAAATAAGAAAATAGCTGATATTGCTAATTTATTAAGTGTTAATAAATATGAAGATGATAAATATGTTATATATCCTGTATCTTCTATTGCTGAGTTAATAGATGAAAGTAAGCAGCAAAAAAATTGCGTTCGTATTTATTATGATCGTATAGCAAGTTATCAATGTCAAATATATTTCATGCGTAAAAAACAAGACTTAACTAAGTCCTTTGTAACTATTGAAGTAAGAAATAATCATGTAGCTCAAGCTAGTACTAAATATAATAAAGAACCAAGTAAACAAGCTTTAAAAATAATAAATAAATGGGAACAAACTTTAATACCATTTGAAGTTAATGAAGACTTATAAATATTTACATTCTAATGTAAATATCTTTTGCTGTTTACACTAATAATTGACTTATTTAACCATTTTATAGTAAACTTTTATCTGTTTTGGGGGTTTTACTATGCGTTATAATTTATGGCTTAAATATATAAAAAAAGAAATAGAAAATACTAATAATAAAAATCAATTATTAACATTAAGAGATGATATAGATAGAAGAAGAAAACTATGTTGTTTTATAACAGTTGCTTATACTATAAGTACTATTGCTGGTATGAATTTATTTAATAGAGAAGTACCTAATACTAAAGCTTATGTATCTAAACCAATAATTACTACAACTAAATCTTTTAATCCTAAAGATAATTTCTTAATTATCGATGATTTTGCTCTTTATAATAATCCTTTTTTAGGTAAAACATATGATTTTATTACAGGTACATATAAACCTACTATTAAAGAAAAAGAAAGTAGTGAAGAAATAGCTTTAGTAGAAGAGAGTATTGAACCTATAATAGAGGTAACACCTAGTGAAGAAGTAACACAAACTATAGAAACTAATGAAGAAAAAATTAATATTATTTGTGAAAAATATAATCTTACTAAAGATCAATTTAATGTTATCGTCGCTGTTGTTTTAGCCGAAGCAGAATCTAATAGTTATGAAGATGCTTATGCTGTAATTAATACTATTTATAATCGTAGTATTTCATCTGTATGGATTTATGATGTCGACAATCTTCAAGGGCCAGGTTTAGGTACTAATATATATAATCAAGTAATTCAAAAAGGTCAATTTGATGTTTATTGGTCTTCAAAAAGTTATCTTAACTTCTTAGATGCTCTTCCTGAAGAACAACCTGGTGCCCAAGCTGTCATTGACTTTCTATATGGTGTTCCCGTTGAATTAGAAGATGGAACAACTATCTATTTACCAGAACGTCTTCATAACTATGTTAATTTTGTTGGTCAAGGAGTAACCCCTAGTTATAAGTATTATACATTTACTTCTCACGGTAATAGATATGGTGTTACAATGAAAGAAGAGCATTATACTTCTCATGATTTTACTGAAATAAGTGAAGCCGATTTAGAAGCAAGAGCTTTATTAGTTGAACAATCTTGTCAAGAATATCTAAATAAAGAAGAAAACTCTAAATTAAAATTAACTAAGAACTAAGGACTACAAGTCCTTTTTATATTTCTTAAAAAAAATAAAAAAATATGTTATTCTTATTTAAAGAAGGTCATAATATGAAAAAAAATACTAACAAATCAGAAGAAACTTTATTTAATAAACTTTTACCATATTTTATTAATAGTTTAATCATAGCTATTATTCTATGTTTAATCTTCTTTATAAGTCAATCAAATCCTTTTGGTAATAAGTATATTCTAGGTAAAGGAGATGCTATATTCCAATATAAACCTATGTTATATAATTTTATATCTCGTCTTAAAACTAATACTTTATATATGTATACATTTAATAATGGTTTAGGTAATTCTTTTTTATTTAATTTTACTTATTATTTAATGAGTCCTTTAAATTTAATTGCTTTACTTTTTAAAAATCCTAATACCATGTTTTTTAGTGTTATTTTATTAAAAACTATTTGTACAGCATTAACTAGTACTTTCTATGCTAAAAAGAAAGGTTGTTCTAACTTAGTATCTTTAATTGTATCTTTATCATATGTCTTTTCTAGTTGGTTCTTAATATATTATTATAATATTACTTGGTTAGATACATTTTTAATCTTTCCTTTAATTCAATATGGTTTAGAAGAGTTAATTACTAAACATAATTACTTACTATTTATTTTATCTTTATCATATTCATTCTTAACTAATATTTATTTATCTTTTTCTATCTTAGTTTATATTATAATTTACTTTATTATAAGAAACTTCTTCTATGAAAAAAATAATTTTAAAGAAAAAATAAAAACAACTATTTACTTTATATTATCTAACTTTATTAGTCTTTTATTAATTACTTTTTATTTAAATATTTTACTTACAATAAAAAAACAAGTAGGGTTAGAATTAATTGATTTAGAAAAAGAAACCTTTACATTAGGAAGTCTTTCTTTTATAAAAAATCTTTTCTATGGTACTAGTCAATTAGATTATACAAACTCTATAGTACCTAATATAGCAACTAATACTTTAATTCTTTTAAGTACTATTTTTTACTTTTTAAATTCCAAGATTAACACTCGTGATAAATTATTTACTTTAATAGGTCTTGTCTTAATAGTAGAATGTTTATTTATACCTAATTTAGATTCTATAATGCATATATTTAAAGATGAAGTAAGTTTTATATATAGTTATACTTTTATCTTTATCTTTTTATCTATAATGCTCTTTATTAAAAATATTCAAAATTATGATAAAAAAGATTTAAAAAAATTAATACCTGCTATTATCATATTATCTCTTATTATAATTCTTTTACATAAATCAATTTCTTTAAAAATTATTATTTTTACTTTAGTATCTTTATTAATTATTTTATTATTAATTATCTTTTATAAAGAAAATAAAATATATAAAGGATTAATACTTACTTTCGTAATATGTCAAAGTTTCTTAATCGGTTATTATACTATTCCAAATAAAGATAAGTATGAAGAAAATATTACGAAGTCTTTTATTAAAGAACCTTTATCATATCGTTTAAATATGATTGATGAAAATGATTACTTTAATAAGAATTTATATAGTAATCAAGATGTTATATATTTATTTTCTTCAAAGACATATAATGACATTTTATATATGTTACCTTTATTAGGAGTAAGTACTGGCACTAATGCTATTTCTAGTAATGATAATAATGCTTTATTTTCTTTACTATTTAATGTTAAAAAAGACTATTACTTAGAAAAGATATTTGCTGTTAATGCAGATGTTAAAAATACTATTTTAAGTGATACAGATGTTAAACTAAACTATGATAATTTAATTAAAGATATGACTGGTATTGAAGAACTTTTCATAAAAAAAGAAATAGAACCTCAAAAAGTTAATAATCAATATAACTATAAAACAGATATTCCTTTCTTCTTTATTCAAACTTCTTTAGGATCAATTCCTTTAAGTTATGATTTTTATATTAACGAAAAAGACACTGATAATATAGTTGCTACTATTTATATACCTAAAGAAGAAAAAATAAAAGAAATATATAACACTTTAAAAGATAAACAAATAAAATATACTTCTTATCGTGATGATTATATTGAAGGTTCAATAGATGTTTCTGATAATGAAATAATATTTACATCTATCCCTTATGATGAATCATGGCAAATATATATAGATGGTAATAAAGTAGAACCCCTTAAATTACTTGATTCCTTGATAGGTATAGAAGTAGATAAAGGTCATCATGAAATAAAAATGGAATATAAAAATAATTTTAATAAATCAATTTTAATTTCAATAATAAGTTTTGTTTTATTAATAAGTTTTAGTATTGTAAAGAAGATAAAATATTAAACTTTTACATAAAATATATGTTATAATCCCAACTTTGACAGTTTTGAATAATAAAATTGAATTAACCTAGATAAAATCTAGTTTTTTTATATTTTTTATATTGC
>CANQOR010000044.1 GCA_947625535.1 uncultured Bacilli bacterium | reverse complement strand
TTTTCTCATCCCGTTGTGTTTTAGTTTTTTAAATTTTATATTATTGGCTTGTCCCAAAATATCCAAAGTTATACATCCCGAATGATGAATGCCAAATTCTTCAAAATCGTATTCCGTTGCACAGGTTTGCAGTTGAATATTATATCTTTGAGCAATTTCACCCAGCCCTTTTGCGAGTATGATTTTATCATTTTCAGATATTGCTTTTAATTCCGGCATATTAACGGAAAGTTTTTTGTACATTTCAACAAAGCTAAAAATACATCTGTCAATATGCTCTCTTAATTGATTTGACATATTATCAAATGTTTTTAGGTGGTAGTCTATCGTATATTTTTCTGTTAATAAAACAGGATCATAACGCCAAGCGATTCTTTGTTTGCCTATAATTTTTTCTAATTTTAACAGGGTTTCAATACTTTTGTCTATGGCAGGAACTTTCGGTTCAATATCTTTTTCATAAGCCGTTATTGTATAGAAAAAATAAGTATTAAATTTATCCGTAATTTCATTTAACCTATCTAAAATCGGCTCGTAATTTTTAGAGCAGAAAATAATGCAATCAACAATTTTGGGGTTTAATTCGTATCTTATAATTTTAGTTGGGTAAAAAGGGTTTCTTGAATAAACAAACCCTTCTTTGAATCTGTTTAAAAGCCATTCGCTGTAATATTGGACTGAGTCTGTTCTTCCGCCTGTATTTATAATCATTTTATAAATCCCAAACGGTAATACCTGTTATTTCATCTTTTTTTCTTCTTATAACACCACACAAAACAGGATTGATAACAATTTCAGCCGTATATAAAACTTCCGCTTTGATTAAATGTCCGCCTGTTAATGCGAGTTTGTAATCAGAATCGTGGAATGAAAACATTGCATGTGTATGGTGAAAAATCTCGTCATTTTCATCCGCTGAGATATTTCCGTTCAAAGAAACCAATTCCAAAACTCCGCTTTCTTTATGTTCTAAAAATTCATCTTTTGCAGGGATGTAGCTTGATACAACAATATCAAAGCAACACCCGATTCCCGAATATGTTGCAGATAAAACATTTTCTTTTTTACAAATATCTATAATATTTGAGATGATTTCATCATTACGGTTTAATCTTACATAAATTGAATCGCCAAACTTTTTATAATCCACTACATTGCTCCAATTCCTCGCAAAATTCCAATCATACCTTCTGCAGCTATATCATTTATAACTTGACCTTTTTTATTAAAATAATAAAAATTCATGACGCAAACCGAGATTTTTTTATTTGTCGGTTTTATTCCCATAAATTCGCCATCATGAGTTCCTGTTAAATCCCATTTGACCGCAACTTTATCAACATCCACCGCCATATCTGTTATATGCCATTGAACATCGCTAAAACCCTCACGCATCCAGCGAACTACGGATAAATAGCCTTTTCCGCCATAAAGAGGCTCGGGACTTGCAGGAGTATAAAATGCCGCATCGGGTGCGACCAAAACTTCAGCCAATTTTTCATCAGCGGTATTTATCATTGTTTCAAATTTTTTCATTAATTCTTTATTGCGTTCAATTAAATTCATATTATTTCCTTTGTTTTAACACAACTCGCCGTCACCAAACCCGAACTGTTCCAAGCTTCCAACTTTTGCTTGAACACAGATATATTGTAAATCTGTTTTTGCTTCCATTGTTCTTTTTGCATTAGGCAGAACTTTTACACAAGACCCTTCTTTAACTTCAACTGTCTCATTATCAAGTGTCATTGTTCCTTCGCCTTTTAAAAAAATATAAATTTCTTCATTTTGTTTGTGTTTATGATTAAAGGGCAACTTAACACCTTTTGGCATTGAATTAACTGAAATTTCACAGCTTGTTAAACCTAATGCATCATGCAAAAATGCTTTCCCGTTTTCGTAAGTTTTACCGATTTCATCTAATTTTCCGATTTCAACATTTTTAAAGTTTGCCATAATTTTCTCCTTTTTTATATTTTTTCTAATAATTTTTCAAGGGTGTCCGCTTCACCACAAGATAAATTTTTATTCAGCATATCATTTAATCCGTTCGATATTTTTTCGAATACGGGCTTAAAATCCAATCCCTTATCAGTTAGAACAATATATGTATATCGATTGTCATTTTTTGAATTTTCTCTTTTTACGTAGCTTAACTTCTCGAGTTTATCAACTAAAACCGTAACGGTTGGTCTTGTTCTTCTGATTTTATCCGATATATCTTTCATTGTCATTTTATTTTGTTCATAAAGACACGCTAAAATATCTCCATGACTTGGTACAAGCCCCTTTATCCCGTTTCTTTTTAATTCTTCAATAATAAAACGGTTTCCTTTTTCGTGAATTTTTGAGATTAATGACAACAAGTTTTTCATAAAAGTATTATAGTTAGACATCTAATTATTGTCAATGGATTTTAGGTGTTATTTTTGACTCATATAGAAAATTTTTCTAAAAATCCTATTGTATGGTTACTTATTCCGATTGATTTTATCTTCCCTTCCGTAACTGCTTCTTCTAATGCCCTCCAAGCACCTTTTGTATCAAAATAAGGTTGATGGAGCAAATATAAATCAATATAATCAACATTAAGGTTTTTTAATGATGTATCTATTCCCTTTTTGGCATTTTCATAGCCGTAATCTTGCAGCCATAGTTTTGAAGTGATATAAATTTCTTCTCTTTTGATACATGATTTTTGAATAGCAAGACCAACACCTTTTTCATTCATATAAGCTGCTGCGGTATCAATAAATCTGTACCCGACCGATAGTGCTTCTTTTACTGCTTTTTGACATGTTCCGTCATCAGGAATAAGAAAAACTCAAAAACCGATTGCAGGAATTGTTGTTCCGTTATTTAATTTTACCGTTTGCATAAACTTTACCTCATTTTTAATTTTTAGTAACCTAAACTTTTTAACCATTCGGCAACTTTTTTATCAGCTTCGGTTCTGTTTTTTTGTGCAGTATGACCGTATATCGCAAAGCCGTCTTTTACACCGCCCGATCCTTCGTGAGTACAGAAATGATGTACATCTTTATTTGCCAAATCATAGCTTTCTAAAAATGTATATACAGGCATTGGCATATCGCCCCACCAGTTCGGATAACCGATAAAAATGGTGTCGTATTGTTCAATGTTTTCTACTTTTTGTGCTAATTCAGGTCTTTTATTTGCTTGTTTTTCAGCTTTTGCATATTCGGTTAATTCCATATAGCCTTTAGGGTAATTATCGTTTTTCACTTTGATTTCAAACAAATCGCCATTTGTTTTATTTGCTATAATTTTAGCAATTATTGCGGTATTACCTTCTTCGATATTGCCTACCGAATACTGCTCGCCTGTTCTTGAAAAATAAGCTACTAAAACTTTTTTATTTGTTCCGACATCTGCCATTGTTTTACCTCCGTTATTTTTAAACATTACAAATCCGACTGTGATTAAAATTAATGTAGCTATTATAATTATTTTAATGTTCATCTATTTATCCTCACTTGGTTTTAATTCTCCATAAAAATAGCTTGCAGTTGCTCCGCCATCTATTAAAAAGTCAGCTCCTGTTATAAAATCAGCTTTTTCGGTTAACAAAAATTCAGCAACATTTGCAACTTCATCTACTGTTCCGGGGCGACCGGCAGGACATTTAGCAAACATATTTTTATAAAAATCGCCTCTTGGGCCATTAAATTCATCTATTGCAAGAGGGGTTACAATAATACCCGGCGAAATTGAATTTAATCTTGCACCACGTTTACCCCATTTTACAGCTTCAGCCATAACTCTTTTGACGTTACATCTTTTTGCCATTTGATATGCGTGCAGAGTATCTTTTATATTTTCGGGTTTTAAAACTTCTAAATTCAAAAGTTCTTCAGTCGGTGTGCAGGCTAATTGTTCATCAATAATCGGCAATAGAGCAGGCATTCTGTGTCCGCTTTGAGATGATATTGTAACTCCACGACCGCCATTTTTAATTACTTTTCCGACTTCTTCAAGAAGAACGGCAGTACCGTATAAATCAACTTTCAAAATAACTTCAATAGGTGCTTGAGAGGGCGAAACTCCTGCCGCATTTATCAGAGTTGCTATTTCGCCATATTCCTGCCCTTTTTTTATCAGATTTAATATTGATTCTCTATTTGAAATATCACATTCGGCAGGTTCTATATCAAAACCTACCTCTTTCATTATTTTTGCGATAGTATTAGCATTATCAATATTTTTATCGCCGATAATAATTTTTTTACCAAAACCGATTCTTCGGGCAATTGCTATTCCGATTTGACCTGCACCTGTTAACAGAATTACATCTCGCATTTATTTATCTACTTGATTTTTTGTTGAGTTGCTATGATAAAACTTAACCTGCATATTATTTTAATACAATCCTGTTTTAATATGAGGAACATAAGGTGTTTCAAGTCTTTTTATAACTTCATCGTTTAATTTAATATCAAGAGCTTTAACAGCTTCTTCAACGTGCTTAACGTCTGTGCAGCCTACGATTGGCGAAGTTATATAAGGTTTTGATAACATCCAAGCTAATGATACTTGTGCCATAGAATAACCTAATTCTTTTGAGATTTTTTCTAAATTATCAACAACAATCTTATCTTCTTTGTCAGTTGCACCCCATACCATTGGCGATACTTCATCAATAGAATTTCTATCCGTTTTAGTTCCCCATGGATGTGCTGTTCTTCCGCCAGCGAGTGGACTCCAAGGAACAACTGCAATTTTTCTATCTTGGCATAGCGGCATCATTTCTCTTTCTTCTTCTCTATAAATTAAATTATATTGATTTTGCATAGATACAAATTTTGTCCAACCGTTTCTTTCGGCTATTTGATTTAATCTTTCAAATTCCCAAGCAAACATAACGGAAGCTCCAATGTATCTTGCTTTTCCTGATTTAACGACATCATGGAGAGCTTCCATAATTTCTTCCATTGGTGTTTCGTGGTCTAATCTATGAATTTGATATAAATCAACATAATCAAGTCCTAATCTTTTAAGTGAATGGTCAATTTCTGCCATAATATTTTTTCTGCTTGAACCTGCACCGTTTGGTTTACCTTCACGCATAGCAAAATGTACTTTTGTAGCAACTACAATTTCATCTCTATCAAGTCCGTATTCTTTAATTAAACGACCTGTTATTTCTTCTGATGTACCTAATTGATAAACATTAGCCGTATCAAAATAATTGATACCTAAATCAATCGCTTTTTTAAATATGGGTTTAGCATCTTCATAATCTTTTGCCCAAGGAAAAACCCCGTTTTCTTTTCCCGGTTTTCCAAAACTCATACAGCCTAAACAAATTCTTGAAACATCAACACCTGTGTTGCCTAATTTTACATATTGCATAATTAATTCTCCTTTTTTATATTATCATAATAAATTATTATATTCAATTTTTCAAATTGAAATATTAGATTATTGATTTAAAAATTCGATTAAGATAAAATTATGTTGCAGATAAAAACAGGTATAGAAATGAACACAAAACAAATTGATTACATTTTAGAACTCGCTCAAACGCAAAATTTCAACAGAGCCGCTGAGAATCTATTTATTTCTCAATCCACCCTGACGTATCAAATAAAAGAAATAGAGAAAGAACTCGGTTTTTTACTTTTTGAGCGGTCGGGAAAAGGTGCAACGCTCACACCTGCTGCAAGACAACTTTATTCAACATTAAAAGAAGTTAAAGAACAACTGCAAAAAGGGATTGAACAGGCTCAAAACTTTAGCAAAAAATATTCGGATAATATTACAATAGGACTTCCTACACGATCTTGTATTTATTTTCTTCCGCAAGCAATAAAAGAGTTTAATAAATTATACCCCGATATTTTAATTACACCTATTTTTAACGGTTTTTACAGACCTGAAGAATTTTTAAAAGGGAATCAAGATATATTTTTCACTTTTGATAATGAAATGAAACATGTTCCTGAAACAAAACTAATTCACTTATATACAAGTAAAATTTATTTGATTACAAAAAAAGACGATGAACTATCTAAATTAAAAACTGCAAAAATATCTGATTTAAAAGGCAGAACTTTAATGGTAGGCGGCGGCTCGCCACCTCAATTAAAAGCATTACAAAAAAGAATAATAAACAGTATCAATATTGATTATTTTAACTCTGAAACCCACGAAACCACAATGACAAATATTTTAGCGGATAAAGGCATTTGCCTGACCCCCGGCTTTTTTCAAGATTACACAAACGAATTTGCTTGGATACCTTTTGAGTGCGAGGAAAAATTTGAATGTTATTTGTGTGTGAAGTCAAACGATAAAAGAGAGCAATTAAAAGTTTTCATTAAGATATTGAAGGATATTTATAAAAATATTTGAATCTTTTAATTTATAAATTTTTCGCCCCAATCACACATTGCATATAGTACGGGAATAAAAGATGCTCCTTTTTCGGATAAACTATATTCGACTTTTGGCGGTATTTGAGGATAAATATTTTTATTCACGAGGTTATCACATTCAAGTTCTTTAAGAATATTGCTTAAAGTTTTATGTGAAATCATATTTAAGTATCTTTGAAGTTTATTGAATCTTATAACTTTGTGTCTGTATATTGCATATAAAACCGTTAATTTATACTTTCCGCTTATTTGCGACATTGTATAATAAAACCCTGTTTTATCAAAACTTTCAACACTTTTTAAACAATCTTTTTCCTTCATATTGACAGTTACCTTTATTACCGTACTTGTAAAAATTATACTTTAAATATAACATAAAATTTGAAAGGAGTTATTATGAGAGAAGATATTAAAGAATTTAATGCGGTAGAACAAGTTGCAAGAAAATTTTGCGAAGCCGTTAAAAAGGGCGATAGCACAATCGTTAAACCTTATTTTTATGAAAAAGCCTGCTTTTTTGGGCAATTAAACGAACAAACTTATCAATCAGGTTCTATTGATGAATTTTATAAAACGATAGACAGCTTTGGAGCTTGTGATGATAACTATATTTCAAGAGTTGATGTAATATCGCTTGAAAAAACGATTGCAACAGTTAGAGTAATTGAAGATGACTGGCACGGTTATAAGTTTACGGATTTTTTAATTATGAATAAAATTAACGGAACTTGGAAAATAGTTTCAAAAGTTTATGACACATTAGAAAACTCGAATGAATAATAAAAAAGCCGATAGCGATTAAACTATCGGCTTTTTATTTATAAAATTACTTTGAGAAATTTTATTACTTAATAAATTCTTTAATAACATTTACAAGATTTTCTAACGAAATGCCGTTTTCTTTCAATAGTTCATCAGGATTGAAATCCGTGTGAAATGCTTTAGATATTCCGTAATTCAAAACCTTCATATCACTGTTTCCATAGAACGATGCAATGTTTTGTCCATAACCGCTCATCAGTTCACCGTCTTCTATTGTGATAACCAGTTGATGTTTATCCTTTAATCCATTTAGCAGTTCTTTGTCTAAGCCTGTTAAAAATTTCGGATTTACAACTGTAATATCAAGTCCTGTTTCGTCTTTGACTTTTTGTGCGGTTTTCATCGCTAACGGCATTAAGACGCCAACAGCGAATAAAGTTACTTTAGAACCCTCTTTTTCTACTTTATTTTTATTATATTTTGAATAATCGGTTGTGTCTTTAACTCCTGTTTCAGGCAGATTTGCAGGTACTCTTATTCCAACGGGATGTTCTTTTTGCGTGGTTGCAAATTTGAACATTTGAAAATATTCTTCTTTGGTTGTCGGTGCTAAATAGATAAGGTTTGGAATATGAGCAAACATTTGAATATCGCATAAACCGATATGAGTATTAGAATTTAATCCATACACCCCCGGTTGCAATACAAGCATAGTTGCAGGAGCATCATTTAAGCATAAGTCGTGAGATATCTGGTCATATGTCCTTTGAAAGAATGGAGCAAAGGTACTAAATACAACAGTTCCACCATTTTTTGCAATTCCTGTGCTCATAGCGACCATATTTTCTTCTGCAATTCCGACATCAATAAATTGACCTCTCTCTACATATTCTTCCCTGACTCCTTTTACCATTCCAAGCCCCATAGGAGTAGCCGCATTTATAACTATCGCCTTCGGATTTGTATCAAGCAATTCTTTAATGCTATCAAATACGGGGTCATCGACTTCTTGCATCTTAAATTTAGGACTTCCGTCTTCAACGTTAAAAGGACCTCCTGCGTGCCAAGATTCTCTATCTTTTTCGGCATAAGGTAAACCTTTTCCTTTTATTGTATGGATATGCAATACTATCGGGTGGTCAATATCCTTTACACTTTTGAATAAATCAACAAGGCTTTTTATATCATGACCATCATCTAAATATTTGTAGTCCAATCCAAAAGATTTGAAAATATTATTTGAGGAATTACCGTTAGTTTCTCTTAATTCTTTTAATGTTTTATACATACCGCCATGGTTTTCTGCGATACTTTGGTCATTATCGTTGAGAATGATAATTAGGTTTTTATTATATTCTCCTGCATAGTCTAAGCCCTCCAATGCTTCTCCGCCTGATAATGAGCCGTCTCCGATAATTGCGATTATATTGCCATTTGCGTTCCTTAAATCCCTACCCTTAGCAAGACCTATAGCTAAAGAAACAGAGGTTGAAGTGTGTCCTACGGTAAAAATATCGTGTTCACTCTCATATGGATTTGTATATCCTGTCACATCGCCGAAATGCTCGCTATCTAAAAATGCCTCTTTTCTGCCCGTTAAGATTTTATGCGGATAACACTGATGTGAAACATCAAACACTATTTTATCCTTTGGAGAATCAAAAACATAATGAAGTGCAACAGTCATTTCAACCATTCCCAGATTCGGGCCGCTATGACCTCCTGCTTTACTAATTTTGTTTATCACAGCCGCTCTTGTTTCATCCGCTAAAACCTTCAATTCTTCCGTATTTAATTTTTTAATGTCCTGTGGACTATTGATATTTTCTAAATACATAGCTATCCTTTCTTTTTTATTTTTTCAAATATTGCTCTATAATTGAGCCTAAAATTTTTTCACAGAATTTTTCTGTGCGTTCTTTATAGCTGTATGTTCCGCCTGAAATATCCCAGCACAGCATTTGACCGTAGAGGATGTCTGTTAAGGTTTCTGTTAACAATTCAACGGGAGTGTCTTCTTTTAACTCGCCATTTTGAATTGAATTTTGAAGCAAACCACTAATTGCAGTTATGTCAGCTGACAACTTTGTTTTTCCGTCAGGGGAAATATCAGGGTCAACTGCATTGCGTACCCATTCCTGACATAACTTCAGACTACTTTTCTCGATATATTCGGCAAAACTGGTCATATAAAATACAAGTCGTTCTTTTATTCCTGCATTATATTCTATAGCCTGTTCATAAAGTTTTTGGAACATATAGTTGCCTAACGCAAAAACAATATCCTCCTTGCGTTTAAAGTAGGTATAAAATGTTCCGTTTGATACACCGCAGGCTTTTGTGATTTCCTCAATAGATGTATTTATGAGCCCTTTTTTACATATTATATTTTTTGCCGTTTCAATAAGTTTCTTTTTTGTTTCCATAGCGGCAAGCTGTCTGTTTGTCATTTTACCACCTCTTTATTTTTTACAATTTTTATTGTATCATATTCATTGAATAAAAGTCAATGAATATTATTCATTTTTTTTGCATAAATAATGTTTTAAATATAGTATAAGCATTAAGAAATAAATATTTTCACAAACACAAAATTGGCAAAAGTGAGGTAATTATGGAAGAAATTAGAATAGATGTTAGAAATCAAGAACCTGAAAGAATCGAAGAAGCAAGAAGAAGCTCAGATTTATGTTTTAGAATAAATCATACAAATCCGTTGGCAAAAGAATGCAAAGATTTAATTGACGAACTTTTTAATTATTCGCTCGGAGAAAATACAGTTATTAATCCTCCGATTTTCACAATTCTTGCAGATAAAGTTAATATTGGCAAAAATGTTGTTATATTGAATAATTTTCAGTGCATGTCAGCAGGAGGACTTACAATTGAAGATAACACAATGATTTCTTTAAATTGTACAATTGCAACCAATAACCACGA
>CANQOR010000043.1 GCA_947625535.1 uncultured Bacilli bacterium | reverse complement strand
TATTGTTCTCAAATTTATTATAACATTCAATGATTTCTTTTTTTATGTCTTCCACAAATAATTTTACACTATCTAAGAAATACTTTTATTGACTTTTGGAGCCAATAAATATATAATTAAATATATTATGTCTTAAAAAGAAGAAACTGGTGATTCTTTGGAACAATATTTTACTAATAATCCTGATTTAAAAAGTGAACTGCGAACCATTATTTACAAATATAAAGGTTATGAATTGACCTTTTATAGCGATAATGGCGTTTTTTCGAAAAATAAAATCGATTATGGAAGTAATTTATTGTTAGAAACTTTATTTAAAAATATTAATAATGAAAATTTAAATATATTAGATGTCGGTTGTGGATATGGTTTACTAGGCATATCAGCAGCTAAAATTTTAAAAGCACAAGCAACCTTGTGCGATGTTAATAAAAGAGCTCTACATTTGGCAATAAAGAACGCTACTGCCAATGGCGTATCTTCATCTGTCCAAGTGATAGAAAGTAATGTCTATGAAAACATTACGGGAATATATGATTTAATTATAACAAATCCCCCAATCAGAGCAGGTAAAGAAATTGTTTACAGCATCTTAGACGGAGCAAGAGACTATCTTAAAGAGGATGGTGAGCTCTGGATGGTTATAAGAAAAGATCAAGGAGCAAAAAGCACTATGAAACATTTAGAAGTAACTTATAAATGTGAAGTAGTTGAAAAAAGCAAAGGCTTTTATATTATAAAAGCCAAAAGGCATTGACAATAAATAACGTATCAATTAAAATCATAAATTGGTGGCTTATTGTTTTTGTCGGCAAATAACACAAAAATAGGTATAGGGGTGAAACACAAAAATGGCAAAAATGGCAAAATTTGGTGACCATAGAGAAAGAAAAACATTCTCTAGAGTCAAAAACACCTTAGAATTGACAGACTTATTAGAAATTCAAAAGAAATCATACCAAAGATTTCTAGAAGAAGGAATCAAGGAAGTATTTGAAGATTTATTTCCTGTTGAAAGTTTCACTGGTAATATTTCCCTAGAATTAGGTGATTATTACTTTGAATCTCCAAGATACACAGTAAAAGAAGCTAAAGAGCGTATGGTAAACTATGCTGCTCCTTTAAAAGTTCAAGCTCGTGTCTTTATTCATGAAACTGGTGAAGTAAAAGAACAAGAAATCTTCCTAGGTGACTTACCATTAATGACTGAAGCTGGTACATTCATTATTAATGGTGCAGAACGTGTTATCGTTTCTCAATTAGTAAGAAGTCCATCTGTTTACTACAAAAAAGAAATCGATAAAAACGGTCGTAAAATTATTTCAGGCGAAATAATCCCTAATAAAGGTACTTGGTTAGAATATGAATTAGATGCTAGAGATATTTTCTATGTTCGTATTGATAGAACTCGTAAAGTAACTATTACAGCTTTCTTAAGAGCTTTAGGTCTTTCATCTAATGAAGAAATCTTAGCAACATTTGGTGAAGACAAATACTTAATCAATACTTTAGAAAAAGATAGTACTAAAAATGCTGATGAAGCATTAATTGAAATCTATGAAAAACTAAGACCAGGTGAACCAGCAACATTGGATTCTGCAAAGAACCAATTAATCACACGTTTCTTTGATAAGTTCCGTTATGATTTACAAAAAGTAGGTCGTTATAAATTTAACAAAAAGTTAAATGTTTTAGCACGTTTACTAAATCAAAAAATAGCTGAACCAATTAAAGATGGTCGTAAAGTAATCGTTCCAGAAGGAACAGTTATTACTAAAGAAATTCTTGAAAATATTCGTCCATTATTCGAAAAAGGTTATGGCGTACATGAAGTAACAATTAATGAAGAATTAGATGAATACAATAAAGTTCAAGAAATTAAAGTTTATGATAAAGACGATGAAACTATTATCCATAAAATTATTGGTAATGATCAAACTATTGATTCACGTCGTTTAACAATTTCTGATATTTATGCTTCAGTTTCATATTATTTAAATTTACAATATGGAATTGGTACTGATGATGAAATTGACCATTTAGGAAACAGACGTGTTCGTCAAGTAGGTGAATTAATCCAAACTCAATTCCGTGTAGGTATGTCTCGTATGGAAAGAGTAATTAGAGAAAGAATGACTACTCAAGAAATTGAAACAGTTACACCAAAAACTTTAATTAACATTCGTCCAGTTACAGCTTGCTTAAAAGAATTCTTTGGTAGTTCACAATTATCAAAATTCATGGATCAAATAAATCCAATTGCCGAATTAACAGATAAGCGTCGTTTATCTTGCTTAGGCCCTGGAGGTTTATCAAGAGAAAGAGCAGGTATGGAAGTTCGTGACGTTAACCCAAGTCACTATGGTCGTATTTGTCCTATAGAATCACCAGAAGGACAAAATATCGGTCTTATTACATCACTTGCATCTTACGCTAAAATTAATGAATATGGTTTCATAATGACTCCATATCGTAAAGTTGTTGATTCTAAATTAACTGATGAAATTGTATATTTAACTGCTGATGAAGAAGCAGATTACTACATTTCTCAAGCAACATTAAATATTGATGATGACAATAAAATTGTTGATGATAAAGTTATCGCTCGTTTAAATGGCGATACAGTTATGATTGAAAAAGAAAAAGTTAACTACGTTGACGTAGCTCCAAACCAAATCGTTTCAATCACAACAAGTTGTATTCCATTCCTAGAACACGACGATGCTACACGTGCCTTAATGGGTGCTAATATGCAACGTCAAGCTGTTCCATTACTTACAACTGAAGCTCCAATTGTTGGTACTGGTATGGAATATATTGCTGCTCGTGATTCAGGTTCTACAATTGTTTGTAAAGCTGATGGCGTAGTAGAATATGCTGATGGTAAAAAAATCCTTGTTAAAACAGCTGGTGGCGAAGATACATATTACTTAGCTAACTTCGAAAGAAGTAATGATGCTTCTAATATCAATCATCATCCATTAGTTAAAAAAGGAGATAAAGTTCATAAAGGTGAAGTTATTGCTGATGGACCTTCAACAGATAAAGGTGAATTAGCTTTAGGTAAAAACATGGTAATCGCCTTCATGACTTGTAATGGTTACAACTATGAAGATGCTGTTGTTTTAAATGAAAGATTAGTTAAAGAAGATGTTTATACATCTCTACATATTGAACACTATGATATAGATTGTCGTGATACTAAACTAGGTCCAGAAGAAATCACAAGAGACATTCCAAATGTTGGTGATGATGCTCGTAAAAATCTTGATGCTAATGGTATTGTTAGAATCGGTACTGAAGTTAAAGATGGTGATATCTTAGTTGGTAAAGTTACTCCTAAAGGAGTTCAAGAATTAACTAGTGAAGAAAAATTACTACATGCTATCTTTGGTGAAAAAACTCGTGAAGTTAGAGATACTTCATTAAGAGTTGACCATGGAGCAGGTGGAATTGTTCATGATGTTAAAATCTATACTAAAGAAAACTCTGATGAACTACCTGCTGGTGTTTCAAAAGTAATTCGTGTTTATATTATTCAAAAACGTAAAATCCAAGTCGGTGACAAAATGTCAGGACGTCATGGTAACAAAGGTGTTATTTCCCTTATTTTACCAGAAGAAGATATGCCATATTTACCAGATGGTCGTCCAGTTGATATCGTTCTTAACCCACAAGGTGTTCCATCTCGTATGAACATCGGTCAAATTCTAGAATTACATTTAGGTATGGCTGGTAAAAAACTAGGTCTACATTATGCAACTCCAGTCTTTGATGGTGCAACAATGGATGATATTAGTGCTGAATTAAAAGCTGCTGGCATAGATCCAGATGGTAAAACAGTTTTATACAATGGTCGTACAGGTGAACCATTCGAAAATAGAGTATCAGTTGGTGTTATGTACATGATTAAATTACACCACATGGTTGATGATAAATTACATGCTCGTTCAACTGGTCCATACTCAATGGTTACACAACAACCTCTAGGTGGTAAAGCTCAATTCGGTGGCCAAAGATTTGGTGAAATGGAAGTTTGGGCATTATATGCTTATGGTGCTGCTCATGTTCTACAAGAAATCTTAACTGTTAAATCAGATGATGTTGTTGGACGTGTTAAGATATATGAAGCTATGGTTAAAGGTAAAACAATTAGCCAAGCTGGTATTCCAGAAAGCTTCCGTGTATTATTAAAAGAATTCCAAGCTCTAGGTTTAGATATTCAAGTAATTAACCAAAATGATGAATTAGTTGATATTCAAGACTTAGAACATGAAGATGAAGAAGAAACAGTCTCTGTAAATGAAATTGGTAAAGAATTTGATGATATTCCTGAACCAGAAGAACCTACAGATGACTATCAACCTGAAGAAGATGAAGACGATGAATTCGAAGAAAGCTTAGATGACATCGATTATCCAGGTGACGATGTAGAAGAAAAGGAAGGTGAAGAACTATGATAGATGCTAATAGCTTTAAAGGTATCAAAATAGGAATTGCATCTCCTGAAAAAATTAGAAGTTGGTCTTATGGTGAAGTTAAAAAACCAGAAACAATCAATTATCGTACATTAAAACCAGAACGTGATGGATTATTCTGTGAAAAAATATTTGGACCATCAAAAGACTATGAATGTTCTTGTGGTAAATACAAGAGATTAAGATATAAAAATGTTATTTGTGATAGATGTGGCGTAGAAGTTACTAGTTCAAAAGTTAGACGTGAACGTATGGGACATATTGAACTAGCTTCTCCTTGTTCACACATCTGGTTCTTTAAAGGTGTTCCATCTAAAATGGGCTTAGTACTAGACATGTCTCCAAGAGATCTAGAAGAAGTTCTATATTTCGTAAGTTATGTTGTTATTGACCCAGGACAAGCCCCTTTAGAGAAAAAACAAACTCTATCAGATAAAGAATATCGTGCTTACTATGAAAAATATGGTAATACTTTCAAAGTAGGTATGGGTGCTGAAGCTATTCAAGAACTTCTAAGAGAAGTTAATGTTGAAGAAGAAGTAAATAAATTAAGAGAAGAACTAGAAAATACAACTGGTCAAAAACGTATTCGTTTAGTAAAACGTTTAGATTGCTTAGTTGCTTTCCAAGAATCAGGCAACAAACCAGAATGGATGATTCTAGAAGCTCTTCCTGTTATTCCACCAGATATCAGACCTATGATTCAATTAGATGGTGGTCGTTTTGCAACATCAGATTTAAATGATTTATATCGTCGTATTATTAACAGAAATAATCGTTTAAAGAAATTATTAGAGTTAAATGCTCCAACAATTATCGTTCAAAACGAAAAACGTATGCTTCAAGAAGCCGTTGACTCATTATTTGATAATGGTCGTCGTGGTCGTAGTATTACAGCTGCTGGTAATCGTCCTTTAAAATCATTATCTAGTATGTTAAAAGGTAAACAAGGACGTTTCCGTCAAAACTTACTTGGAAAACGTGTTGATTACTCTGGTCGTTCTGTTATTTGTGTAGGACCAAATTTAAAAATGTATCAATGTGGTATTCCAAAAGAAATGGCTCTAGAACTATTCAAACCACATGTTATTCATGGCTTAGTTGAAAGAGGCCTTGCTCATAATATTAAAGGAGCTAAGAAATTAATTGAAAGTCGTGACGAATGCGTATGGGATATCGTTGAAGATGTTATTACTGAACATCCAGTAATGTTAAACCGTGCTCCAACACTACATAGATTAGGTATTCAAGCTTTTGAACCTAAACTAGTTGGTGGTAAAGCCATTCGTTTACATCCATTAGTTTGTACAGGATTTAACGCTGACTTCGATGGTGACCAAATGGCAGTTCACGTACCTTTATCAGAAGAAGCTAAAGCTGAAGCTCGTCTTCTTATGTTAGGTGCTCAAAATATTCTAGATCCTAAATCTGGAAAACCTATCGTTACACCATCTCAAGATATGGTATTAGGTAACTACTATCTATCTATTGAAGAACCTGGTGAAGAAAACGAAGGTAAAGTTTATAAAAACTCAAATGAAGCTATTATGGCTTATGAAAGAAGAGAAATAACTCTTCATACAAGAATTGCTTTACCAGTTAGTTCATTTAAATATAAACTATTTACTGATGAACAAAGAAGTAAATACCTAGTTACTACTGCTGGTAAATTAATCTTCAATGAAATCTTACCTGATTCATTCCCATATATTAATGAAGCAAGTAAAGATAATATTGAAAATATCACTCCTAATAAATTCTTCCTAGAAATGGGTTCAAATATTAAAGAGGAAATTGCTAAAATGCCTCCAGTTGCTCCATTTATTAAAAAGAATTTATCACAAATTATTGCCCAAATCTTTAAACGTTATAAAACAACTGAAACTTCTTCTGTTCTAGACGCAATGAAAGATTTAGGTTTCAAATATTCTACAATAGCTGGTATTACTGTTTCTGCTTTCGATATCGTTGAAGCTAAAGACAAAAACGATAAGATTGAAGAAGGTCAAGCTAAAGTTGATAAGATTAATAAACAATATCAAAGAGGTTTAATTACTGAAGAAGAAAGATTTAATAATGTTATTCAAGTATGGAATAATACTAAAGATGATGTTGAAGAGGAATTAAAACAAATTTCTGATGGTGACCATAAAAATCCAATCTTCATGATGATGAACTCTGGAGCTCGTGGTAACGCTGGAAACTTCACTCAACTTGCTGGTATGCGTGGTTTAATGGCTAAACCAAATGGTCAACCAGTTGAAATCCCAATTAAATCTAACTTCATTGAAGGATTAAATGTGTCTGAATTCTTCTTAAGTACACACGGTGCTCGTAAAGGTTCTGCCGATACTGCCTTACGTACTGCCGATTCAGGTTATATGACACGTCGTTTAGTAGATGTTGCTCAAGATATTATTGTTAAAGAAGAAGATTGTGGTGCTATTTCTGGTATTGAAGTTAGTGACTTCATCGATGAAAAAGTTGGTACAGTTATCGAATCTTTAGAAGATCGTATTGTTGGTCGTTTCACAGCTACAAAAGTAATTAATCCTGAAACAAAAGAATTAATTATTGATAAGAATGAAATGATTAATGAAAACATCGCTAAGAAGATTGTTAAAGCTGGAATTAAGAAAGTTGAAATTAGAAGTGCCTTAACATGTAAGAGCCAATTTGGTGTTTGCCAAAAATGTTATGGTCGTAACTTAGCTACTGGTAACCTTGTTGAAACAGGTGAAGCTGTAGGTGTTATGGCGGCTCAATCAATTGGTGAACCAGGTACACAACTTACAATGCGTACATTCCACTCAGGAGGTGTTGCGCATGGTGGTGACGCCGATATCACTCAAGGTCTTCCACGTGTTGAAGAATTATTCGAAGCGCGTAATCCTAAAGCTAAAGCAACAATTTCTGAAATTTCAGGTAAAGTTGTTAGTATAGAAAATGCTAATGGTAAACATAAAATTGTTGTTGAAAACGATGTTGAATCTCGTGAACATACAACATTATATAATGCTAAAGTTCGTGTTGAAATAGGTGATGAAGTAGTAGCTGGTGAACAATTAACAGAAGGTTCAGTAAGTCCAAAAGAATTACTTGCTGTAACTGACCCAATTACTGCTGAAAGCTATATTCTAAAAGAAATTCAAAAAGTTTATAAATCACAAGGTGTTGATATCTCTGATAAACATATCGAAGTTATTGTTCGTCGTATGATTTCTAAGATGAAAATTGTTGATGGTGGAGATACTGGACTTGTTGAAGGTCTATCTGTATCATTACATGACTTTAATGCTGCTAATAAACCAGTAATCTTAAATGGTGGTGTTCCTGCAACTGGTCGTCCAGTAATGCTAGGTATTACTAAATCATCTCTAGAAACTGATTCATGGTTATCTGCTGCTTCATTCCAAGAAACTACAAGAGTTCTTACTGAAGCTGCTATTAAGGGTAAAACAGATGAATTAAGAGGTCTAAAAGAAAACGTTATTATTGGTAAATTAATTCCAGCTGGTACTGGAGCTAAACAATATAGCAATATTGAAATGATTCTTGAAAAAGAATTTATGAGTGATGAACCAAGTGAATTCTTAGAAGAACAATTAATTGATGATGACGAAATAAGAGAAGAAGCTGAAATTATTGAAGCTGCTTCTGTTGAAAACGATCTTGCTGAACAATTAAGTTAAAAGTGTATTTTAATACACTTTTTTCTTTTGCTTATTTATTGCACTAATCGCCTTAGAATGATACAATTAAAATGGGGAATGGTTATGGAAAATAAAAAGGAAAAAGCTATTGCACAAGCTTTAGCAAGTTTACAAATTGATTGTATATATGTTAATCCTGATTATGTTGCTAGTTATCGTCAAAAGAATAATCTTCCAGCAACCCCTAATCAAGGCCAAAAACTAACATTTAAAAGAGGTGGTAATAATGGTGGACCAAGAAGGATATGATGAAGAATATCTTCGTCTTTGGAACTCTTATCTTTATCCAGGTACTAATACTTTAATTAATAAATTTGGTATTACGGATAATGATGAATTACATGCTAAAGAAGCTGAAGTTACTTTTGAAAAATTAGTTGAACTATACGAAAATCCTGTTCCAGGTAACTTTGATAAAAAACATCTTTGTGATATTCATCGTTACTTATTCTCTGATATTTATGATTGGGCAGGGGAGTATCGTAAAGTATATATGGCTAAAAACCATTCTTACTTTGCTAGTGTTGATAGTATAGATATGTATTTAGAAGAAGATTTAAAAATAATGCAAGAAGAACTAAAACAAGTATATACTGTTCATTCCTTAGCTTTCTTTCTCGCTAAAATGTATGTTTATCTTTTAAATGTTCATCCTTTTAGAGAAGGTAATGGCCGTACCATTCGTGAATTCTTACGACAACTAGTTAAAGAGAAAACACCTCTTTTACCAACTGGACCAATGGAACTTGATTTTACCCAAATGGATGGTGAAAAAATTAATCAAGCCCTCGTTCTTGCTCGTGCCTTTCGTGGTCCAATTGAAGAAGAATTTATGAAAGCTTTAACTCCTGTTGAACCCGAAAATGAAACTCAAATAAAAATGTGAATTTTTCATTCACATTTTTTAATTTAAAACTCGAACTGCTTTACTAGATAAATAATCATTTTCATATTTTAAACGTAATGTCATATCTTCGCTTTTACTACTTTTATAAGGTTTATTCAAATGTTTATATATTCTATAAGCTTCTTCATAAATCTTTATTGCTAATAAAGCTGAATCTAAACTAACTACTTCTGGTACTAATAAACTAATTGTAGCTACAGTATCATCAGGATTATATATTGGAATAGCATAAAACATTCCTGCCATTTCATCTAATCTAACATTAATACTTTTTTTATAAGGTCTAATAAATTCCCAGAATTCATCTTCGTAACCTAAAAAAGATTTTAAATTACTTTCATTTTCCATTAAAGCAACCACTTGGTTTGCATAACTAGAACTTTCTGTTAATGTTAAAAAGTTCTTTTTAGGACGTATACCACGATTTTCTTCTTTAACTTCACAAGCATCATCAATATCATCCATTACATTATAGTAATAAGTAACAGTTTTATCATTTAAATCATCTAAAGTATCAACAACATCCGTCGCTGCATCAACATCTACCTTATCAATATTTCTTAAAATAAAATCTAATAAACTTCTTTCTTTCTTTAAAATACGATGCATTTCCTTTATAACATTTAAATTATCTTTTGTAACTTTACTTTTTCTTCCAAAAGCCATTAATGATTTAAAATAACCAGATAAACCATAATAAGTAATTAATGCCATTTGTTCGGCAGCTCCATTACGCATTTTTAATATATTAGTTGTTAATTCATCTTTTTGTAATGCATATTCTCCCATAAAATCACCTTGTTTAATATTATAAATAAAACCATAAAAAAAGCAAGATTTCCTTGCTAAAAACTTCTTTTATTTATGCCCAACTTGTTGATAAACTAATTTTAAGATTTGACCTTCTTCATCCATCTCTTGCCATTCTTCACAATATTGTGAATCTTCATACTTTTCTTTAGCATTTTTAACTTCTTCACTTAAAGCATCATATTTTTCTAAATCATAAAGCATGTCAATTTTAAAAGCATATTCATCTTCATCAGTAGGGTATTCAAATAAGAACTTAATTTGTTCTAAAATATATTCCTTATTTCCCACAAAAGCATCTGTACCATTTATAATAATTGCATAGAATGGTTCAAGTTCTGTTGGTTCATGACCATCTTGTTTATAAACACATAACTTTTGCTTAGGAAAATAACCAGGAGCATTTAAAATCTTTTTATTAACTTCTTTAAAATAATATCTATTACCTGGAATATCTTCATTATTTGTATAATCTCCTAAACGAGGTCTTATTGTACTTATTCCTTGTGCTAAATAAGTTTGAACTTCTTGTTCAATCTTTTCTTTATCTCTTAATTCACTTACTACTAAAGATAATGAAAATATTTGTTTTGATAATTGATATTGGATATAGTATTTACCATCTTCTTCATAAACAATATTTACCTTTGCCATCAATGGTAACTTACTACCGCCAAGTGAATCAAAAAAACCAATTATTTTCTTCATTAAATCACCAACCCAATAATTGTATTTACTATTATATAATATTACTTTTATTTTTCCAATATTAATTTAAAGGAAATAAAAACTCGAACTACCAAATAGTCCGAGCTATTTATCATTCTGGTGGAGGATGTGGGATTCGAACCCGCGACCCCCTGCGTGCAGGGCAGGTGCTCTAGCCAGCTGAGCTAATCCC
>CANQOR010000042.1 GCA_947625535.1 uncultured Bacilli bacterium | reverse complement strand
ATTTTAATTCTTTTTGATAAATCAAGATGTTTATTATAACAATTGCTAGTATTTTTCATTTATTTTCCTCCTTCATATAATACAAGCAATATATCAATTGAGTATTATAAAAGATAGTAAGGTTAAGTACAAATTTGTGCTTAACCTTAAACGATTATAATTATTATTATGTTGTCAAGGATTAAAACAAGCTCACTTAGTTCGTCCTTGACAAACAATTCAAAAAGTTTTTATTGAAAGATTAAATTTTATTTTTATTTTAATTAATGAAATTTAACTTTTCATTTAATAAAATAATTAATTATATTTAAAACCTATTTGAATATTTGTAAATTTATAGTATAATTATTTTTAGAATAAGGTGGTTAATGTGATGAATGAGAAAATTGTACCTAGTCTTAAATTAGTTTTTAAGCCTTTAGTTATGTATTATGGTGAATGGGAATTAGCTGATGGCTTAAGAGATATTGCGTTAGTAAAAAAAGATAAAAATTTATTTGATGAATTTATAATGCGTTATTACTATATGCCACTTGGGGTAATTTTTAAAGATGATGATTTAACTAAAAGTTTTAAATATGAAATTTGTTCTACTTTAGGAGTAGGTGGAAGAACTTTAACTTTTTCTAAAAAAGCTTTCTTACGTAATGTAATAGCTAATGTTGATGATATAGTTATATCTGGTGATGAAAATATATTTAAGAAGTTAAAACAAGCTATTAGAGCAAGAAAAGATATATATAGAGATGTTTATAATGTAGGTAAGGAATCTCCTTACTATGAAGAAATATATGAAGAATATAAAAATAGTAAGTTAGAAATTAAATTTGAAGAATATGTTAAAATATGTAAGAAGAAATTTACAAGATTACTTAGTGGATATAATGCTGTATTAGAATTATTTGATAAATCTTTAGATATAGATAAATTTATTGATTGTTTTAATCCAGATCAATTATATTTATTTACAATTTATTCTATATTAAAGAATAGTGAAATATATTATCAAAAATATGTTAAATTAGATTACAATGTTGGTAATATAGATAATTATCGTGATTTAGTTAATGATATTAGAAAAACTAATAAAGAGTATAATGTAAGTATTAAAGTAAATAATAAAGATTATAGTATTAATGATTTATTCTTAGAATATGATAAGTTGTTAAGTAAAGTTAAATAAATAGATATTTATATCTATTTTTTTTCTTTTATGTTAAAATTATTGTATAAAGTAGAGTGATATTTATGCGTGAAAAAAAATATGCTAATGTATTAGAAAAATATGAAGAAGAACGTAAAAAACATTTAACTATTGAAGAAGCTGAGGAAGAAAATGCTTTAGAAGATGAAAAAAGAAAAAAAGCTGAAGAATTGTTAAATGAAGATAAAGAAGAAAAATTATCGATGACTCGTGAATTAAAATATAAAGAGATTCAAGAAGAAATAGAAGAGAATAAAAAAACAGCTAAACAAAAGAAAAAAGAAGAAAATGATGTTGAAAATAAGATAATTGGTAAAAATTTACAAAGTAATAAAGGCAAGAAGAAAAAAGAAGAAAGTCCTAAAAAAGAAGAGGAACCTAAGAAGGAAGAAAAAGAAGAAGTAAAGGAAAAACCAGTTGAAGAAATATTAGATTCTATTGATACCTCTGATAAAGAAAAACAAATACCTGTTATTAAAGAAGAAATAGAAGAAGATGAAGTTAAGGAAGAAAAACCACCAAAAAAGAAAAGTTCTAAGAAGAAAGATGTAACTAAAGAAGAAGATGAAGTTAAAATAGAACAAGTAAGTGGTAAAAGTGACTTAGATGATTTATATTTAACTACTTCTTTTAAACCTTTTATTAAAAGACTTAAATTTACTAATGTAATAAAGACAATTTTTATATGGATATTATGTTTAGGTATCTTAGCTCTTATTGGATATTTTGGCATTTATCCATTAGTTAATAAATATTTACTTAATACACCTAAGAAAGTATTTGAAACAACGATAGATAATGCAATGACAAAATTAGATAATTTTAAAAACAATAATGTTAATACTAGTTTTGATATATCTTCTTATAGTACTATGTATAATTTTGATATAGATACTAATATTAAAGAATTAGAAGATTTAAGTAAAGAAAATTTTGGCTTAGAATATGGTTATGATTTTAAAAATAATCGAGCTTTTTATGATTTATTTTTATTAAAAGATGAAGAAAAACTTGGTTTTAATTTTGTCTATGAAGATAATGTTACATACTCTAAATTTACTACTTCTGATATATATTTTAAAGAAGTAGATAATGAAACATTAGATTTAGAAGATACAAGAAAAACTTTAGAAATATTTAGTTTAATATATAATAATGATTATTCATATGTAGTTAATAAATTTGGTAATTTATTTAAATCTTTCTTAGATGATAAATATTTAAGTAAAGAAAATGATCAAATTGAAATAGATGGTAAAAATTTAAATGTAACAAGAAATACTTTTAGTATTGATAAAGATTTAGCTATGCAGTTACAAAAAAGATTTCTTGAAGAAGTAGTTAATGATGAGAAGATAGTAAATTATATCGCTAATATAAGTGGTAAAAGTATTAATGAAGTAAAGAATAGTATTAGAAGATATGATTATAATGTTGATGATGATTTTTCAGCAGCAATTAATATTTATATGACTAAAGATAATGAGTTTGCAGGAATTGATTATGAAGAGAATGGCTTTAGACTTATTTACTATTATCAAAGTGAAGCAGAATTTGATTTCTATATTAATTTAACAACTGATGAAAGTTGCTTAGATGGTTCTTTATGTAATGCATCTAATGAAGTAATATTTCAGCTAGCTGGTGAAAAGAAAAATGATTTAGTAGAATTAGAAATATTCTATAATAAAAATAAAATAGGAACTATGAATGTTACAGAATATAATTCTAATACGCTTAAATTAAGTTATGATTTTTCAGTAGATGGAATTAATTTTAAAGGATTCTTAGATATTATAAAAGAAAATGATGTTACTACTACTTCATTAAAAGTAAATGTTGGAGATACTTATTTTAATATTAATATAAATAAAAAAGTTAATTATAATCAAAGTATTATTAAGATAACAGATGATGATTATGTTGATTATAATAAGAAAGATTATGATAAAGAGATGGATAAATTTATCGATAGAATAGAAGAGTTAGAATTAGATAAAGAATTTACGGCATTTACTGATTTAATAAATTCATTATTTACAACAGATGATAATGAAGATACTTCTAAGGTAGAAGAAACAGATAGTACGGAAATAAATAGTGAAGTAACTGTATAAAAAAGATGTTTATCATCTTTTTTTAGTTTATTTTGATATAATAGGTATATAATTAAAGGAATTAGTTTTATTATATATAATAATATAAGTAGGAGTGATATATTTGACAAAGATTTTAGAAGTAGAAAATTTAAATAAATTTTTTGGAAAGAAACAAGTATTAAAAAATGTATCATTTAGTATAGATGAAGGTGAAATACTTGGTTTTATAGGTCCTAATGGAGCTGGTAAAACAACGACAATTAAACTTATTTTAGGATTACAATCTATTAGTAGTGGTAAAGTTACAATAAATGGTTTTGATATAGTTAAAGATTTTGAAAAAGCTATTGTAAAAGTAGGTGCTATTGTTGAAAATCCTGATTCTTATATGTATTTATCAGGAAGAAAAAACTTAGAGTTAATAGCTAATATGTATAAGGGGATTACCAAAGAACGTATTGATGAAGTAGTAGAAATAACAGGACTTAAAAATAGAATTAATGATAAAGTAAGTAAATATAGTTTAGGAATGCGTCAAAGACTTGGAATTGCAGCTTCCATAATAAATAAACCTAATTTACTTATATTAGATGAACCAACTAATGGACTTGATCCAGAAGGAATTAAAGAATTAAGAGATTTACTTAAAAATTTAGCTAAAAAAGAAAAGATGGGTATTTTAATATCTAGTCATAATTTAGCAGAATTAGAAAGTTTTTGTACTGATGTGTGTATTATAAAAAGTGGAGAAGTTATTACTACATCTTCAATAAAGAATTTTAAGAAAAATGATAAATCTTATTATTTAATAGAATTAGATGATATATCTAAAATAGAAAAAGAATTAAGTAAAGATGATGTCGTAATTGATAATACACATATTAGAGTTTTAAGAGAGAAGGATGAACTTGCTACTTTAATTAAAGATTTAGTTAATAAAGATGTTAAGGTATATGAAGTTAAGTTGCTTGAAATGACTTTAGAAGAAGCATTCTTAAAAAGAGCAGGAGGTAATATAATTGATTAATTTAGTTAAAAATGAACTTATTAAAATATTTCATAAAAAAGGTATTTATGTTATTGCCATAATTACAGCTCTTTTTGTAGGATTAACTACTTTTGTTACCAAGTTAGCTGATTCTATAGGTGATTATGTATTAGATGATAGTTATTATAGTATGTTAGAAGAAAATTTAAAAAATTATGATCTTAATAATGCTGAAGAATTAAATTGGTATGTTAGTGAAAAGGATCAAATTGATTTATATAAAATAACTAAAGATTATGATTCGCTTTCTTGGCAATATTATTTAATAGAAACAAATGGTTATGATTATATAGATAAGATGAATAGAGCTCAATATATACTTAAAGATGATACAGCTTATGAAGAAGCTAAGAATGAGTTAGATATTTATTTACAATCTATAAAAGAACATGATTGGCAATATTTTGTTCAAAAAGAAAAAGAAGAATCAAAAAATAAAATTAAAGAATATAAAAGTTTATTAGAAGATGAAACGATTGATGATAGTGAACGTCAAGGTATAGAAAAACAAATAGAAGTGGAACAAATTACTTTAGATGGTTATAATTATCGTTTAGATAAAAATATTCCATATGGTTATGATACGGCTTCTAGTTTAATATCGGAATATGTTAGTGCAGGTACTAATTATATAAGTTTAAATAAAGATGAAAAAACTTATATATCTAGAGGTGACTTATTAGATAAAAGAGAAGTAGAAAAAACTTTTTATGTAGCGAAATATAAATTAGATAATGATTTATATAATGCTCCATATTTTAATGCTAGTGATGTATTATATCAAAATGCAGCAACACCAATATTATTTATAGTTGTAGCAATTGTTATGATAGCAGGTACAATTGTTAGTGAAGAATTTAATAAAGGAACAATAAAGCAATTACTTTTAAGACCTTATACAAGAGTTAAAGTATTATTAAGTAAATATATTGCAACATTGATTGTTTTTGGTTTATTTATCTTGTTTTATGAAGTAATTTCTTTCTTATTTTATGGATTAACAATGAATTTTCAATCTTATACAATGCCAATAGTTGAATATAGTTTTGTAACACATGAAGTAATAGAGATAAATTTATTTGGAGGAGTATTATTAAATTTATTAAGTGTTTTACCAGTATATATTCTTATTCTTACTTTAGCTTTCTTCTTAGGAACAATTTTCTCATCAGGTGGAGTTGCTATAACAATAAGTTTCTTAGTTTATTTATTTGGTGATTTAATTAATGGTTTAATAAGTTTAACAGATTATAAAGTACTTAGATTATTCCCAACAATGTGCTGGAACTTTAATCATTTCTTATATGGTAATTTACCAATAGATGAATATGTAACATTTTATCCTTCGTTAATTGTTGTAATTGTTACTTTTGTTATATTATTTGGCGGAGCGTTTATTATCTTTACTCATAAGGATATTAAGAATCAATAAAAAATAGTTCAAAATTTTTTGAACTATTTTTTGTTTATTATATTCATTGGATCAATTTGATGACCTTTGAAAGCTTCTAATACTTCTATAGGAATAGCGAAGATGATGGTATTAGATTGATCAGAAGAGACATCATTAATAGTTGATAATGTTCTTAAATGAAGTGCACCTGGAGTAGTAGACATGATATTAGCAGCTTTGGCTAAGTTTTCAGAAGCTTCAACTTCACCAGCAGCTTTAGTTATAACAGCTTGTTTTTCTCTTTCGGCTTCAGCAACTTTAGCTATAACACGTTTCATTTCTTCTGGTAGAGATACGTCTTTTAATTCAACGTTTTCTACTTTAATTCCCCATGGATCAGTTGCTTTGTCAATGATACCACAAATTTCATTACTGATTTTTTCACGAGCTCCTAATAATTCATCTAAAGAAACAGCACCAACAGCATTACGCATTGTTGTTTGGGCAAGTTGAGAAACTGCATAACGGAAGTCTTCAACAGCTAAGATAGCTTTAGATGCATCAAAAACACTAAAATAAATAACAGCATTTATCTTAACAGAAACATTATCTTTAGTAATAACTTCTTGTTCTGGAACATCTATTACTTTAGTTCTTATATCTACTTTACTATAGTTTTGAATTACTGGTAATACAATACGCCATCCTGGTTCAAGGATTTGACTAAATTTACCAAAACTAAATAGAATACCTCTTTCATACTCATTTATTTGCTTTATGGAACTAATTAAAATAATAATGACAGCAATGAATATAAGAAATAAAAATCCTTCCATCGTAAACTCCTTTCTAATTTAATAATATCATAAATATGATGTTTTGTTATTAATTTAATGCTTAAAAATTTATAATATGATATAATTAATTTAGAATATAGATGAGGAGTTGGTTAGAATGGGTTTTATTAATATATCCAAAGGTAAGAAAAATAAGAACCAGCAATTTATCAAATCAGTAGATAGTTATAATGGAGGAGAAACTTTTGTATATAATTCTTATCCAACTAATCAAATGATGCCAAATAATATGGTTAATCCTAATATGGGTCCAAATCCTAATATGATGAATCCTAATATGGTTAATCAAAATATGATGAATAATTCTAATATGGGACAGAATCCTAATATGGGTCAAAACCCAAATATGAATTATGCAAATAATATGAATATGAATAATCAACCTAATATGGTTCAAAATACAATGCCTAAGCAGGCACCTGTACAACCTAAGGTAATTAAACCGAATTTAAATATAGAAGGTAATAATTCTAATATTCAGGTAGAAGAGGTAAGTAAAAGTGATAATGAAGTACTAGATGTTCAAGCACCACCAGTAGAAGCGTTAGATCCTTTAAATAATGCTAATAATCCTATTCCAGTAAATCCAACTTCAGAGCCTGTTTTAAAGGATGAATTTGAAGAGGAATTAGGTGTTAAAGCTGGTTTATTTGCTGTTATAGGATTAGTAATAGGAATGATTTTAAAACCAGGAGAAACTTTAGAAGATAATTTAAAGAAGTATCGTAGTTTATCTAATGCAATAGCAGTTTCAATATGGATTACTGTTATAACACTTGTAGCTTGTATTGGGGTTAGAATAGTAGCAGGTTCTTTTACAAGAACTTATAATGCTATTACAGGATCTTATAAGATTAATTTTAATTTAAATAATATCCTTAGTATAGATAATTATTTACAGTATTTAGTTATTGCTTTAATAGTTTCTGTATTAGCTATTTATGTATCAGCTGTTATTTACTATGCTTCTTCATTTTTTAATAGCAAAGGAGTTAAATTTAGTTCTTATTTAGCTGTAAGTAATGTTTCTATTATTCCATTAATTATAGGAATAGTAGTATTAAATCCATTCTTAGCTATTTTATCTGATTATTTAGCTATTATTGCGATAATAGTACCAGCGATATATACTTTAACAATATATATGATGGGTATTAATCAAATATTAAAGTTTGATAATACTAATTCACAGATATATTATAATGTTTTTAATGTATCAGCTGTTTTATTTGTATTAGTAATGATTATTATTGCATTATTAAGACTTAATATACTTAGTATGCCAACATTTATATTTTAGGAAGTCAGAAATGACTTCTTTTTTAAACAATAAAAAAATCCCTTAAAAAGGGATTAATTTTTTTAATGGTGACCCGTACGGGATTTGAACCCATGAATGTATGCGTGAAAGGCATATGTGTTAACCGCTTCACCAACGGGCCAAAATAAATGGTGGGCCTGGGGGGACTTGAACCTCCGACCTCACGCTTATCAGGCGTGCGCTCTAACCAGCTGAGCTACAAGCCCATTTCTTTTAAGCCTTATTTATTTTATCTTAAATATGGGAATTTTGCAAGTTCTTTAGTAAAATACTTGCTTTTTTCTTGCTGACTAGTTAAGTATATCAAGACTAATAAAAAAATGCAACAAAAAATTTGCAAAAAAAGTAAATAATTATATAATAAAGTTGATTTTATTAATTAGATGGGTGATATTATGTCTAATATTAGATTAAATGATAAATGTTTAAATATAATAGGGAATTTTATTAATAGTGATATTAATTTAGAGATGTTAGAAGAAGTTATTAAGTGTTTAGTTCCTTATGATAAAGATGAATGTTTAATTAATTTAGATATTAAAGAAAAGGGAAGTAAAGCAGCAATTTTTAGACCACAATATAAATGTTTAAGTATTGGAATTAATAAATTAAATAGTTGGTTATTATTAAATAGTGAATCTTTAGCTAGTTATTATAATATTAATAATGATTCTATTTTTAAAAACTATTTATTATTATTTGTAGTTTGTCATGAAATAGAACACTCTTATCAATATTTAATGGGAGAGGGTATTATTTTAGCTCCTAATAAGATGATTAAACTAGGTTATAAAGGTCTTTTAGATTTATTAAAGAAACAAGATTATATTATACCTAGACCAATTAAACAAACTAGAAGAGCTATTAGTTTAATATTATATAAAAGAAATGAAAATGGTTATGTTTTAGAAAGAAATGCTAATATTGAAGCTTTAGATTTATTATGTAAGATAGCTTTATATTTTAAACATGATGATATGTATAGAGTATTTAATGATATGAAAAATACTTTTATGATAGCAGGATATAAAAATGATAATAAAGGAAGTTTGGCAGAGACTTATCGTTCAATATTAATGAATGATTATTATCAAAAGATATATGAAGATGTTGAAATGGATGAAAAAGAAAAAGCAAGATATGGCTTAGAAATAAGTATGGAAGAAAGACAAAAAATATTAAAGTTAGAACGAGGTAGTAAATGATTTTATTAGTTAATAAAGATAATTTATTTAATGAAGATGATCTAAATAATTTGGAATTTATTGAATATGAAAGATTTGATGAAAAGATATTTTATATTGAAAGAGAAACACTTTATTATTTTGAAATGTTACAAGCCCATTTAAAAATAGAAGGAATAGAAATTGAAATTGATGATGCTTATCGAAGTTTGGAAACACAAGAAAATATATTTCTTAAGTTTATGAAGAAATATGGTATAGATTATGCTTCTTCTGTTGTTGCGATGCCAGGGGCATCAGAACATCATACTGGGCAAGCAATTGATATTATTATTAAAAAAGATGGTAGATGGTTATATGAAAATGAAGATTTATTAAAAGAAGATAAAACATTTAAAAAGATACATAAAGTATTAAAATATTTTGGTTTTATCTTAAGATATCCTAAAGGTAAAGAAGATATTGCTGGGTATCCATATGAACCTTGGCATATTAGATATATTGGAGTAGAAGATGCTAATAAAATAGGTAATTTAACTTTAGAAGAATATTTAAAAAAAGAGGGGTAAGTAAACTATTTAATATTTAATATTTTTAATACAATATATTAGGGGTGGTTTGATGCTACTTCAAAAAGCATATTTTCCGATGAAAGTACTTAATATATCACAAGGTTATGGGAATAAAGCTGATACTCATAAAAAGTCTTATGCGATAGATTTTTGTGGTAATGATGCAGGTAAAGATCCTGTCTATGCACCTTTTGATTGTAAAGTATCGAAGTTATATGTTAAAAAAGGACATACTAATACTGTTTGGTTAACTTCTTTAAATAAAGTTTTATGTGCTAATGGATATGTTGGATATATGACAATGAATATAGGTCATCCTGAAGACATTGATAAATTAAAATTAGGACAAGTATTTAAACAAGGTGATTTAATTTGTCATGAAGGTAAGACGGGATATGCAACTGGTAATCATATTCATTTAGAATTAGGTAAAGGAACTAAAGCAGGATGGAATTTAGTAAAAACAGGTAATTTAGAAGAATGGGTTATTTTAAATAAAGTTAAAGCTGAAGATTATTTGTTTTTAAAAGAAGGAACAGTTATTAAAAATAATATATATCGAGGAATTAAGTATAATTTTAAATATGATAGTTTAGAATATGAAACGGGAACATATAAAACTTTAGGTATTATTAAAATACGTAGTGGTCCAGGAACTAATTATGAACAAAAGAAAGTTAAAGATATTACGGAAGATGGTAGAAAACACGTGACATCTATCAATTTAAATGCTAAAGCATCATATAAAAAAGGTACAATATTTGATGTGTTAGAAATTATTTATAATAATGATAGTTCAATATGGGGTAGAGGTTATTCAGGATATGTTTGTTTAAGAGATAAAGATGGTGAAGTTCTTTCAGAAATAATAAAAAAGGAATAGTAAAATTAATACTATTCCTTTTATTGTTAAATGGTGTCCCCTTGGGGGCTCGAACCCCAGACCCACTGATTAAGAGTCAGTTGCTCTACCAACTGAGCTAAGGAGACATTTCTTGGTACGTTTTAAATTATACAACATAATTATTAAAAATGCTAGATATAAAATTGATTATTTTGAATAATCGTTAATTTTTATTTGGAATTCCGCTTTATTCAGAAAAACTGCAATAAGTATGTTTATAATAGTATTTATGTT
>CANQOR010000041.1 GCA_947625535.1 uncultured Bacilli bacterium | reverse complement strand
TTATTGTTCTCAAATTTATTATAACATTCAATGATTTCTTTTTTTATGTCTTCCACAAATAATTTTACACTATCATAAGTAATTAGTATTTGACAAGGATTAAAAAAAATTATAAAATAGGTTCATAAATCGTTTGAAAGAAGACTAGTAATCTAGGTCATTAGTTTAGAGAGTCTGTGGGTGGTGGAAACAGATCTAATAAATAGATGAATCTACTTCTTAGAGTAGTTAATCACTACCGGGTAAAACCGTTATATTAAATAAGTTAAATAAAGGATGGTACCGTGCATTTGCACTCCTTAGGTATCATTCTTTTTTTTAGGAGTGATAAGATGAATAATGAAAAGATAACTAAAAGAGATGAAGATTTCGCTAAATGGTATACAGATGTAATACGTGTTGCTGATTTAGTTGATTATTCAAGTGTTAAAGGTAGTATGATTATACGTCCTTATGGATATGCAATATGGGAAAAGATGGTTGATGTTTTAGATAAAGAATTTAAAAAGTTAGGTCATCAAAATGTGCAAATGCCAATGTTTATTCCAGAAAGTTTATTACAAGTAGAAAAAGATCACGTTGAAGGATTTGCTCCAGAAGTAGCTTGGGTTACACATGGAGGAAATGAAGAATTAGAAGAACGTATGTGTGTAAGACCAACTAGTGAGACTTTATTTTGTGATCATTTTAAAAAGATTATTAAGTCTTATCGTGATTTACCTTTATTATATAATCAATGGTGTACAATAGTTAGATGGGAACGTACAACTAGACCTTTCTTAAGAAGCCGTGAAATACTATGGCAAGAAGGACATACTATGCATGCGACTGCTAAAGAAGCTTTAGATGAAACATTAAGAATGTTAAAAGTATATGAAGACTTTCAAAGAGATTATCTAGCTATGCCAGTTATAGTTGGTAAAAAAACAGATAAAGAAAAATTTGCAGGAGCAGAAGAAACGTATACTATAGAAGCTATGATGTATGATGGAGTAGCTTTACAAAATGGAACTAGTCATTACTTTGGTCAAAACTTTGCTAAAGCTTTTGATATTAAATTCTTAAATAAAGATAATAAATTAGAAACACCTTATCAAACATCTTGGGGTTGTACAACAAGAATGATAGGAGGACTTATTATGACACATAGTGATGATGCTGGTTTAGTATTACCACCTAAAATAGCTCCTATTAAAATAGATATTATACCTATTAAAGATACTGATAATGTAATGAAATTAGTTAATGAATTAAAATTAAAATTTGAGGAATCAGATATATCGTGTATTGTAGATAATAGTGATAAATCACCAGGATTTAAATTTGCTAATGCTGAAGTTAAAGGTTATCCTTTAAGAATAGAAATTGGTCCTCGTGATTTAGAAAATGATAAAGTAGTTATAGTTAGAAGAGATACTTTAGAAAAAATAGATGTTAAGGTAGAAGATATTTTAACTAAAGTAAATGAATTATTAAAAGAAATACAAGATAATTTATATAATCGTGCTTTAAAAAGAAGAGATAGTATGATTTATAATTTAAATACTTATGATGAATTAAGAGAAATGAGCCAAAAAGAGGGAGGATTTGCTTTTGTTAATTGGTGTGGTAATGTAGATTGTGAAAATAAAATTAAAGATGATTTAGGTTTAAAATCACGTTGTATACCATTTACTAATAATGAACCTGATGGCAAATGTATTTGTTGTGGTGGAGAAGCAAAGACAAAGATATATTTTGGCAAACAATATTAGGAGGAATTTAAAATGATAGATATTAATTTAATAAGAGAAAATAAAGATTTAGTAAAAGAAAATATTAAAAAGAAATTTCAAGATGCTAAATTACCTTTAGTAGATGAAATATATGATTTAGATATTGAATATCGTAATACAAAACAAAAGATGGATGAAGCTCGTGCTGAAAAGAATAAATTAAGTGCTGAGATAGGTAGCTTAATGAGAGAAAAGAAAGTTGATGAAGCTAATAAGGTTAAAGAAAAAGTAGCAACTATGGGTGAAGAAATAGATGCTTTAACTAAAAAAGAAGATGAATTAGCAGCAACTATTAAAGAAAAAATGATGGTTATTCCAAATATAATAGCAGATGATGTTCCAATTGGCGAAGATGATACAAAGAATGTTGAATTAAAAAGATTTGGGGAACCAGTTGTTCCTGATTATGAAATACCATATCATGCAGATATATTAGAAGCGTTAGATGGACTTGATAAAGAAGCTAGTGGACGTACTAGTGGAGAAGGTTTCTACTATTTAACAGGAGATATTGCTAGATTACATTCTGCTTTAATTTCTTATGCTAGAGATTATATGATAGATGCTGGTTTTACTTATTGTTTACCACCATTTATGATAAGAGGGGATGTTGTAACAGGAGTTATGTCTTTTGCTGAAATGGATGCAATGATGTATAAAATAGAAGGGGAAGATTTATACTTAATTGGGACTTCTGAACATTCAATGATAGGTAGATTTAAAGATCAAGTATTAAAACCAGAAAATTTACCATATACATTAACTAGTTATTCTCCATGTTTTAGAAAAGAAGGTGGAGCTCACGGATTAGAAGAACGTGGTGTGTATCGTGTTCATCAATTTGAAAAACAAGAAATGATTGTTATCTGTGAACCAGAAGATTCTAAAGATTGGTATGAAAAGATGTGGAAACTTACTGTTGATTTCTTTAGAAGTCTAGATATTCCAGTAAGACAACTAGAATGTTGTAGTGGAGATTTAGCAGATTTAAAATATAAATCTTGTGATGTAGAAGCTTGGAGTCCAAGACAACAAAAATATTTTGAGGTAGGTAGTTGTTCTAATTTAACAGATGCTCAAGCTAGAAGACTTGGTATTCGTGCTAAAGGAGAAAAAGGAACTTATTATTTACATACATTAAATAATACAGTAGTAGCTTCTCCAAGAGGATTAATAGCTTTAGTAGAAAATAACTATCAAAAAGATGGATCAATCTTAATACCAAAAGCATTACAACCTTATATGGGTGGCAAGAAGAAGATTGAAGTAAAGAAGAAATAGTATTATATAAATGTAAATATCAAGTAAAAAGTTGTGTAAATAAAATGCTAGTTAGCATTGTTTTATACGACTTTTTTTTAATTCCTTGACTGGACTAGTTAAATGCTTTATAATTAAGATAGTTAATAATAGGATAGGATAGGAGTATATGACGAGTCATTTAATATGGCTTTTCATAAATTGTAATTTGGCGTATGAGTAATATGAAACAAAGGGATATTCATACTCTGTACAGGGTATGTTTAACTAAAACTTTAACTCTATTTAAAAAACTATTTATTGTTATTCTATGCGTTGCAATAACATTTGTTTTTATGTGTCCAAATGCAGCTTCTACAGATGGATTAGTTAAAATAGTCGATCCTCCAACGTATGAGCTTTACTCCGATGCTTTATTAACTGATAGTTCAAGTAGTAGATACGCTGGTAGAATATGGGCAGATAAGACCGTATTTGCTGATAGCGTTAGATTACATTCGGCAACTGATGGATATAGTGGAACAATTTATGCTAATGGAGGTGCTTTCTTCTTAAATGCTTTCTCAGCATTAGGTACATCTCAAAAAGTTAATGAATATCCACCAACACCAATTGATTTAGTTATTTCAATGGACGTTTCTTCATCAATGCAATCTGGTGATGATTCAAATAGTCGTATTAGTCAAACAATTAGAGCAGCAGATAAATTAATTACACAAGTATTAAGTTTAAATCCTAATAATCGTGTTGGTGTGGTTTTATATGATGATAATGCCTTTACATTAATACCTTTAGATCATTATGAAATTGCTACAGGTGCAGCTGATTATATTGAAGGTAAAGGTTTTGCTGATATAAATCCAGGTGTTGGAAACCTTGATGGAGCAACAATCAATGGTGATGATGTTGATGAAAATGGTAATCCACTACCTATATATGTTAATGGTTGTGAGACAGGTTTACCAATTGAATATAGCAAGACTAATACAATGCAAAAAGAAACAGTTTATTATAACTTTTTAACAGTTGAGGACGGTTATCCTGGTATTTCTTGGGATTCTGAAGCAGACTGGGGAGCTGAAAATGCAAAATATTATGAAACAGCAACTGACAATTATGGTGAAGGTCGTAAAATAATATTTAAATATAAACCAAATGCTACAAAAGGTGAGGAATATAACAAAGATAAATTAAACGGTGAAGTTATTGATAATGTTGATGAAAATGTTGTAACAATTACACAACGTACACAAGGTGGTACAAACATTCAAGCTGGTTATTGGTTAGGATTATATCACTTAGCGGAAGCTGATAATGCTCCTATTACTTATACGCTATCTTCTGGTGAAAAAGTCCAAAGAAAAAGAACTCCTGTCTTTATGACAATATCCGATGGTGATTCGAACTATGCCAGTGATTATTCAACATGGTGGATGCCTGGTACTGTTGGTGTTGATACGTTAAATACATTCTCATCACATAGCATGAGTCATGATGGAACAACAACTAGTGATAAATTTAATGAATATAATAATTGGCATGGCGATCAATTCTCATCTCATACAATAAGAGATTTAAAGCCATTGATGACTGCTGGTTATTGGAAAAAAATAGTTGAAAAAAATTATGATAATAAATTACAATTCTATACTTTAGGAATTAGTTTGGGTTCAACAAGAAGTAAATTAGTTGTTAGTCCACATGAATATTTGATGGATCCTGATTTATTACCTGATGATGTTAGTCAATCAAGCAGATATACGGTTGGAAATGTATATAATTTAGCGATGGCTTATATTAGTGGTGAAAGCCCAAGATATGTATATTTAGAAAATTATAATGAAGACGGAACCTTATCTGGTACGACGCCTCCAGATGATTACACATTCTTCCATCCAACAAATTTAACTACTGAAAAGAATAAGGGAGCTTATTCATTGGTAGATGAAAAATTTGATAATAATTCAACTAACTATAATAAAGACCCAGAGTTAGCTAACTATTTTTATCGAAGATATAGTGTTATGAAAGTAGATGAGCCAACGATTACAATGTTTGCTTATGGTGAAGATGAATTAACTACTTCAGCTCCTACTGATTTACTACAGAAAATATATTATGGTAATTCAGCTATACAAGAATTAGATGATGCTGGTTATCACCGTGTAAAAAATATTGTTGGTGATTGGGAACTTGAAATAAAACGTAATGGTGCGAATATATCTATAAAAGATGAACCAAAATATAATATTGAATATTTTAAACAATTTGATATTACTTCTATTGAAGATTTAAAAGTTAATGATAGATCTTATGATGTTAAAGATGAAAAGATAAGTCAAGCCTTTGAAGAAATTTATGAATTAATCCAAGGTGTAGCCTTTGAACCGGTTTCAGGAGAAAATGATTCGGGTGCATCTGATTCTATTACATATGCTGACCCAATTGGTCAATATATGGAAATTAAACATAATGGTGTTAGAGTCGGTAGTGAAGAATGTGATATGGCTTTAATACTATTTGGTAGATTCCGTGGACTTACAAGAACCGCTTTATATAGTTATCAATTTAATCAAGCTTACTTAGCAAGAACTACTGGTAGTACAAAAGGTGATATTCAACCTGGTTGGTATTCAACTAATGATCCGCTAACCGCTGTATATAAAGGTCAAGATGGAAGTTTTGATGCTGGAGATACATATTATTTGGATTATAAAACTGCAGCACAATTCTTACCGACGCTATCAAGTGATGTTATTAAAACACCTGATGATTTATCAACTGAACAAAAAAATACATTATATACATTCTTTAGATTTACTAATGATTATGATTCACGTAATGAACTTCGTTGGAATCAAGCTTATGGAACTGAACCACCTAATTTAATAGATGGCGATAGAGGTGTTTATAAGATTAGTGATATCCGTGTTTGGATAGAAGAAAAGAATTCGGTATCTAAGACTAGAAGTTTTGGCGATGAATATGAAGAATCAACATTGTTTGTTAATATACCTGCTAATGCTTTACCATTACAGGTTGCA
The DNA here is from genome assembly GCA_947625535.1 of uncultured Bacilli bacterium. Lineage (GTDB taxonomy): Bacteria > Bacillota_I > Bacilli_A > RF39 > UBA660 > Coprovivens. Next base: position 5,713 of record CANQOR010000041.1, on the reverse strand, counting down.
ACAATTACTATGGATCCAACGGGTATTGGTTCTTATACAACTAACTTAGATGATACTAAATATTCAAGACCAGTTAGATTATTCTATGGAGTTGGAGTAGATCATACAATTATAAATGCTAAAGGTCGAATTGATTTCTTAAAAATGGATGATGATTATTTAGCTGCCCATTATGATGGTGGTAATATTGAGTTCTATTCTAATTACTTTAGTGATAGTCGATACGAAGGTTATGTTACTGATAGTAGAGCTGACCGATCGAGGGGAGATGCTGTTGTTACATTCTCACCATCATCTACTAATAGATATTATGCTTATCAGAAAAACTTAGTTTTATATAATACTAATGATGATGAAATTAAGAAAAAAGAAGATGGTTCAATCGATTATGACTCAGTACCAGATGAACAAGTATTAATGGATGATGATGCTTATAACGCATTTGTTAACTCGCATAGTTTAGTTACTAATTTGAGTGATTTAAGTTCAGAAGATTGGTATTTCGTAATTATTGATTATTATTATCCACTTACCGATCAGCCGGTTACGGATGCTGATGGTAATGTAATAGGACATAGAGGAACATTAATTAGACGAGCGGTTCCAAGAGAAGGAAAAGAGTTCGGTTCTGGTATTGCAGGAGATTCTGTTGGAGCGGCGGAATACCTAGCATGGTATAGTCCTTCAAGAGAAGAAGCTCAAAACTTTAATGTTTCAATGACAAAACCAACCGTAACAGATGGTGGAATAGATGACTGGGTTGTAGCAACAAGAGTTGGAGGTCTAAGAACTGGGGATTTAGCTCAGAAACTTAGAACGAAAGAGAGCAATGATACTAATACAGCAAGAAATTACTATATTCCAACTATAAGTATTAACTCATCTAGTGGTTCAACTGACAATGTCATTATTGATATTTACTTAGGTAATAATGGTAAGTTAATAGTTCCTTACGATTATAATCTAACGGAAACTGGTTCCATAGGAGCCACATTCTATATTATTTTAGGTATTATATTTATATTTTTATCCTATATTATCCTCAGGAAGAAGAAAGGATTCCAAAAGATAATAAGGAGGATAAAGAATAATATAATAAAAAATAGTAATTTTACAAATTAATAGGAGGTAGAAAGAAATGAAAAAAATTAACAAAATTACTACAATAGTTTTATTAGCATCTTTTGTATTCTACATGATAATGCCATTTGCTAATGCTGCTGATAATTATAGTATTAGTATAAGTGGTGCAAGTTCAAGCCATGAATATGGTGCATGGCAAGTATTTAGTGGAGACGTTTCAGAAGGGGACGTTGGTGAAGCTAAATTATTAAGCAACATCAAATGGGGTAGTGGTGTTGATGGCTCTGGTTTATTAACAGCTTTAAAAGCTGATGATACTTTAGGTACTCATTTTGCAAGTATTGATGATAGTGATCCACATGCTGCTGCAAATGTTGCTAAAGTATTAGAAGGTTTTGATACTGATTCTACTGAAATGAGAAAATTCGCTGAATTAGTAAGTCAACATCTTAATGGTGATGCAACTAAGAAATCTACTTATGTAACTGATCATCATGAAATTAATGATTTACCTGCTGGTTATTATTTCATCAAAGATACTAAAGAAATTGAAGCTAACGAAGCTGCAACTAGATATATCTTAAAAGTAACTAATGGAGTAGAAATCAAAGTTAAAGCAGATGTTCCTACTTTAGAAAAACAAGCATCTCTAAATGGAGAAAACTTTAAAGATGCAACAAGTGCAGAAATTGGTTCTGTTGTATCATTTACATTAACTGGTACTTTACCAGATGTATATGAAGATTATAAATCATATAAATTTATCTTTACCGATGTTATTCCAGCTGGATTAGACTTTACTGAAGGTTCAGTTAAAGTAGAAGTATTAAATGGTGAAGATAGAACTGATATTACATCTCAAACTTCTGTAAATACTTATGAAAAACCAAATTTAAGAGTTGGTTTTGATGATTTAAAAACTCTAAATGGAGTTAAAATTGATAAAGATAGTCAAATAATTGTTACTTATAGTACTACTGTTAATGCTCAAGCTGGTTTAGGAAATGTTAATGGTAATACAAATAAAGCATCATTAGAATTCTCAAATGATCCAAACAGTGATGGAGAAGGTAAAACAAGTTCAACTCCTACTGAAACATCTACAGTTTATACTTATGAATTAGATGTTAACAAAGTTGATGGTAAATCAAATCAACCATTAGATGGAGTTAAATTCAAATTATATAAAAATGATAGTGGTTCTATTAAATATGCGGTTCTTAATGAAGATATGACTTTAAAAGAATGGACTGATTCAGAAGATGCAGCAACAGTTATAGTAACTAAAGATGGTGGTAAGTTAAGCGTTAAAGGTTTAAAAGCTGGAACATACTACTTAAAAGAAATTGAAACTTTAGATGGTTATAACTTAATTGATGATTTAACTTTATCAATTACTGAAGTTTTAAGTGAAGATGGTCAATTAACTCAACAATTACAAAAATTATCTATTTCTGTAAATGGTGGAGAAGCTACAGATGGAGATATTGAAAATGGAGTTGTTTCTATAACAGTTCAAAATAATAAAGGTTCTTTATTACCTTCAACAGGTGGTATTGGTACTATAATTTTCTATGTAGCAGGTGCTGGTTTAGTAGCATTATCAATTGTTATAATTGTTAAAAAAAAAAGCAAAAGTAATTTAAGCTAAAAAGGCATATAAATGTCAAATAAATTATCTAATATAGCTGTATTTTTCTTAATATTAGGTGGAGTTGCGTTACTTTTATATCCATCTATTAGTAATTATATTAATTCAGTAAATCAATCGGAAGCGATAGCTGATTATATTAATAGTGTTACAATTATCGATGAAGAAGATAATTTAAAACTTATTGAACAAGCTAAAAAGTTTAATGAAGAAATATATAAAGAAGATAGAAAATTCCTATTTAGATTGACAGATAATTCGTATTCCAAAATGTTATCATATAATGATACAGATATAATGAGCGTTATATCTATTCCTAAAATAAAAGTTTTCTTACCAATATATCATGGTACTAGTGAAGCTGTATTACAAATAGGAATAGGTCATATGGAAGGATCCTCTTTACCAGTTGGTGGTATTAATACCCATGTAGTTTTACTAGGTCATAGGGGACTTCCTAGCTCAAAGCTATTTACTAATATAGATAAATTAGAAAAAGGCGATGTAATATATATTCAAACTCTTAATACTAAGTTAGCTTATGAAGTTGATTCTAAAACAGTAGTAGAACCTAAAGAATTAGCTAATTTAGGTATTGAAGAAGGTAAAGAATTACTTACTTTAGTAACTTGTACTCCTTATGGAATAAATACTCATAGAATGCTTATAAAAGCTCATGGTATAGAAGTTAGTGAAGAAATAGTTGAAGAGATTGAAGAAAATACTACACAAGTCGTTGAAAAAGATAATAATGGTATTAAAGATATAGTTTTAATGGCTGTTATTATAGTAATTCTAATTATTATATTATGTATAACTTATGCATTACGTAAGAGAGCTATAAGAAAGAATAAGAAGTTAAGAAATATTTCTGATGTAGGACATGATATTTATAATACTATTAGTATTAAGTTAGATGATATTAATAGAGAACTTCAAAAGAGTGAAAAGAAGAATAAAGTAACTAAGAGAAGTCAAAACTATAAGAATAAACATTCTAGCAAGTATAATAAAGATAAACAAAATATCTTTGATACAATAAGTATTAAGATAGATGAAATTAATAAGATGCTTCAAGATTCTGGTAGTAAGAGTCGTGCAACAAGAAGAAGTCAGGAATATAAGAAGAGTCATTCACATAATGAAAAGAATAAGGGTCAAAATATATTTAATACGATAAGTATTAAGATAGATGAAATATCTAAGAGTTTAGCAAGCAATAAAAAATCTAAAGTGACTGAAAGAAGTCAAAAATATAAGAAGAATCAGTTAAATAGAAATAATAAAAAAAGATAATAAATAGAAGCAAAGAAGAATGGAGATGATTTATATGAAAAAAGTAATTAAATTATTTACTCTGTTCTTTTTTGCTCTATTTTTTTCGTTAAATTCTTCTTATGCTTTAGAATATGTTACTAATCAAACCCCTTTAATTGATGAAAGTTTAGATACAAGTTTAACTATAGATTTTAAAACATCTGATAATATAGCAATACAAGGTGCTACTTTTGAAGTTTATAAAGTAGCTAGTATTACTGTAGATGGTAAATTTGTAATAGATGATATCTATAGTGAATATGATATTGATTTTAATAATTTAACAGAAGAAGATTGGTATGAATTACCAATTGGTATAAGTGATTTTATAGAAGAAAAAGGAATAGAAGCAAATTTCAGTGGAACTACTTCTAGAGATGGTTTATTGGAATTTGATAATTGTGAAAAAGGTTTATACTTTGTAAAAGGTAAATCTTATGTACAAGGAATATATCAATATACTCCAGCTAATTTCTTTATTTCATTACCAAATTTAGTTCAGAATAATTGGGTTTATGAAGTGAAGAGTGAACCTAAGTATTCAAGAGAAGATTATGATAATTTAATAAATATTAAGGTTGTTAAAGTTTGGGATGATAAAGGCTATTTAAATGATCGTCCTAAGGAAATAGTTGTTTCTTTGATAAAAGGTGATTTTGAATATGATCAAGTTATCTTAAATCAAGAGAATAATTGGACTTATGAATGGATTAATTTAGATGGAGCTTTTGAATATGATGTTAAAGAATTAGATGTTAGTGATAAGTATATTGTTAATATTAAAAAAGATAATAATGTTTTTACGATTATTAATTCTCATAAGAGAACAGATAGTTCTTCATTACCTAATACTGGACAATTATGGTATCTAGTACCTATTTTAGTAGGTGTAGGTTTTATCTTTATTGCTTTTGGTATCTTATTAGATAAGAAGAAAGATGATAGATGATGAAGAAGAAAGTTGTCTCAATTATATTTAAAATTATTGGTTCTATATTTATTATATTAGCTGTATCTTTAACTATATATAATGTAGTTACTGATTATATGTCTGGAGTTAGATCAGAGAAAGCTTTAGAACAAATTGAAATTAAACTTGGAGAAGTTAAAGATGATTCTGTAGATTTACCTGATTATAAGAATGATTCAGATAGAGAAATGCCTACTATGGATATAGATGGTGTAAAGTATATTGGTTTAATTACAATAGATAGTATTGGTTTAAAGTTACCAGTTATTAATGAGTATAGTAAAAAGAATTTAGATATAGCTCCTGTATTATATAGTGGAAGTATTTATAAGAATAATGCGGTAATAATAGCTCATAATAATTCATCTCATTTTAGAAAAATAGGTAAGTTAAAGGTTGGAGATATTGTTACTTTTGTTGATGCAGATGGTGATACTTTTAAATATGAAGTAATTGGTCAAAGTAAAGTCTTTGAAGAGGATTCTTCAAAAATAGATGAGGGAGAATGGGATTTAACATTGTTTTCTTGTACACCTAGTAATATAAAATTTAGAACTGTTGTTAGATTAAAAAGAATATAGTATGAAAGAAGCTTTTGGAGCTTCCTTTTTTATGTTTCGTTAAATTTTAAGTAAAGTGCACAAAAAAGTGCATTTGGGTCTAAAAAGTGTATTTTAAAAAGAAAATGCACT
>CANQOR010000040.1 GCA_947625535.1 uncultured Bacilli bacterium | reverse complement strand
GACGAGTATCTTTATTATTTTCATATATAATAGTATTGGTAGTTGGTTCAATTAATATACTAGATTTACTATAGTTAGTTAAAGATAAAGCATTTATTTTAGTTATACCAATGAAAATAAGTATTATTATCAAAATTTTTTTCATTCTATCACCCTTAATAAATAAATACGATAAAAGATTATTTTTATTCATCAAGTTTTATAATTTATGATATAATTATAAAATAAAGAGAGGTATGAAGTTATGAGTGAAGAAGTTAAAAATGATTCTGTAACAGAAACACAACCTACTGAAGTACAACCTGTTAATGATGTTCCAGAACAAAATACTAATTTATCTACAGAAGCAAGTGTTACTGAAACACCAGCAGTAGAAGTTAGTGCAACTAATGAAACACCAGCTGTAGAAACTAATGTGACACCAATGGATGCAACACCAGATATGGCTGTTAATACTCCACCAGTTATGTCACAAGAACCTGTTATGCCAACACTAAACCCAACTCCAACACCAGAGAAAAAAGGTGGATTTGCTGGTATAATAGAAAAAATTAAATCAATGGGAAAGACACCAACTATTATTGCATGTGTCGTAATAGCAATATTAGTAGTGGGTATTGTTGTTAAAGTATCAACATCTACTTCTAAAGCAGTATTTACAGGACAAATTAAGAATATTGTTAAGAAAGTTAATAAAGCTGTTGATGGTGTAGAAGATTTTAAAAAGAATTTTAAATTAGACGAAGAATCACTACTTGTTAAAGGTGATATTAAATTTGATACTAATGTAAGTTCTTTAGGTGAAGAAGCACAATACCTTAAAGATTTAGCTTTATCTGGTGAATTTGGTGTTGATTTAAAAAATGAAAAATTATATGTCGGTGCTAATATCAAGGGTGAAAAGAATGATTTAGGTGCTAAAGTCTTATATGAAGATGCTGCTGCTTATATTGATGCAACATTCCTTGATAAGGTAGTTAAAGTTGAAGGCGTAGAAGATATTGATTTCGAAGAGTTTAGAACATATTTAGAAACTGCTAATGAATCAATAAATGAAACTGATTTAGATGTTATTAATGATATGGCATCAACTATTCAAAAGGTACTAGTTAAAGCTTTAGATAGCAAATACTTAGAAAAATCTAGTGGTAAATTTGAAGTAGATGGTAAAAAAGTTTCTGCAACAAAGAATAGTTTAGTTTTAAATAAAGAATCTTTAAAAGATATAATTAAAACTGTATGTGAAGAATTATTAAATGATGATAAATTCTTATCTGATTTTGCTGATACTTTTGAAGTAGAAAAAGGCGATGTTAAAGAAGCTTTAAAATCTTTAAAAGATCTAGCTAAAGATATTGAATTAGAAGATGATATATTAATAAATATTTGGACAAAAGGATTATTAAATGATTTAGTTGGATTCAGTGTAGAAGTAGATGATAAAGAATATTTCTCTTATTATGAAAATGGTAAGAAAGCTGAATTAATCGTTGATAATCATATGAAAGATTCTGGTAAGTTTAAATTAGTAGTTAATACTGAAGAAGTAAAAAAGGAAACTAATTTTACTGTTAAAGTAAATGGGGAAAAGATTGCTAGTGGTACTATTAGAGAATTATCAGATGAAAAGATTGATTTTGATATTTCAGTATCTAGTGGTGAAGATGAATATAAATTATCTGTATATTTAACTTGTAAAGATACTAAGAAATCAATTTCTGGTGAATATAAATTTAAAGTTAATATGAATGATGAATATGTTGAAGTTTCAGGAAGTTATGGAATTGAATCTGGTTCATTAGAAGGATTTGATACAAGTGATGCTGTATCTTATGATGAACTTGATGAAGAAGAATTAATAGAAAATTTAACAAAGACAATTGAAGAAGATAAAGTATTAAATAATTTATTAGGTGAATCTTTAGAAGATATGGAAGAAGATATGTTAGATTTAAATTATAATAATATGGCTGAAGTTAATAGTGTTAGTGAACTTAAAAAAGTCTTAGCTAAGAGTAAATTAACGGTATTATATGTTGGTGAAGAATCTTATAGCTCTTATTCTAATAGTGATGCATATGATTTATTAGATGCTTTAAAAGATGCACAATATGATTTAGATTTCTATAGTTATGCAATGGAACCAAGTTATTTTAATGATGAAGCTAAAGAGTTGTTGAAAGATGTTAATTATTCTTGTAAAACTAATGCAACTACAGAAGAACCTAATGTTCCAGAGAATAATGAAACAACAACAACTCCAGAAGAAAATACTAATACAGAAACTGATACTAAAGATGAAACAACTGATAATAATACAACAGTTGATAATACGCCAGCACAACCTTTGTGTGCTGAGTTACCAGCTATTTATTTAATAAAAGATGGTAAAGTAGTTAAAGCATTTAGAGGTACATTAACTTATTCTGAATTAGAAACAGCTTTAAAAGACTTAGGTATGTAAAAAAATATTTATAGACATTATAAAATTAATATAGTATAATTTTAATAGAGTAAAAAGTAAAGGGATGATAAAATGAACGGACCAATTAGAGAAAAATATTTACCTGTTGGTAGTGTTGTATTATTAAAAAATGGTACAAAAAGAGTTATGATAAACGGCTTCTGTACAATGGATGCTAGCAATCCTGATCGTGTATTTGATTATTCAGGAGTTTTATTTCCAGAAGGATCTTTAAGTTCTGATCAAACTTTATTATTTGATCATAATCAAATTGTAAGAGTAGATCATTTAGGATTAGATGATGAAGAGGAAAAGAGTTTTAAAATTAAACTAAAAGAAATAGTTGCTGCTAGTGAACAAGGTTCTGCTGCGGCTGCACCTACTGCACCTGCACAACCTGCTGTTCCTCCAGTTAATCCATTTCAAAGTTAATTAATGTATATTTAAACAATTACTATTTGACTTACAATAGTAATTGTTTTATATTATTGGCAATATGTTGATTGGGACATAATATTTTATTAATTTAATTATAGAGAGTTTGTAGTTGGTGAAAGCAAATATTAAAGATAGAATATTCCTACCCAGGAGTGAAATATGAAAATATTTCCGGATATTTAATCCGTTATCAATTAGAGTATATAAGGATGGTACCGTGCATTAGCACTCCTTTGGTATCATCTTTTTTATTAGGGAGGAAATATAATGAAATTAAGTAATAGTTATTTTTTTACATTACGTGAAGATGCTAAGGATGAAGAAAGTAGAAGTGGAAATCTTTTAGTACGTAGTGGAATGATTAAAAAAGTTGGAGCAGGTATTTATATGTATCTACCAATGGGATTAAGAACTTTAGATAAAATTAGAAATATTGTTAAAGAAGAGATGGATAAAGCTGGAGCACAAGAGTTATTAATGCCTAGTTTAATACCTAGTGAATATTATGAAAAATGTGGAAGAGTTGAAGCATTTGGTGCAGATATGTTTAATTTACATGATCGTTATAATAAAGATTTAGTTCTTGGTCCAACTCATGAAGAACTATTTACAATAGCTGCTAAAGCAATGGTTAAAAGTTATAAAGATTTACATTTTACTTTGTATCAACAAGCTGATAAATTTAGAGATGAACCTAGACCACGTTATGGTTTAATAAGAGTAAGAGAATTTATTATGAAAGATGCTTATTCTTTTGATAGAGATGAAAAAGGATTAGATGAATCTTATCAAATAATGAAGAAAGCTTATAATAAAATTTATGATCGTTTAGGAATTCGATATAAAATAGTTAAAGCTTCATGTGGAGCAATGGGTGGTAGTTTATCAGAAGAGTACCAAGCTCTTACAGATATTGGCGAGGATACCGTTGTATTATGTGATAAATGTGGATATGCTAGTAATATAGAAGTATCTGAATGTATTTCTAAAGTAGATGATAAAGAAAAAGAAAATAAATTAGAAATGGTAGCAACTCCTCATCAAGAAACAATTGAAGATGTATGTAAATATTTAAAATTGGATGTCAAGAAATCTATTAAAGCTTTACTTATGAATATTAATGATGAATTAGTAATTTTCTTTGTAAGAGGAGATAGAGAATTAAATGAAAGTAAAGTATGTAAATTATTAGGATGTAAAGAGGTTAATTTTGCTAATGATGAATTAATCGCAACAAGTAATGCAGTACCAGGATATACTGGTCCAATTGGTTTAAAAGCTAAGATTATTATAGATAATGAAATACTTAAGATGAAGAATTTCTGCTGTGGATCTAATAAAGAGGGATGTCATTATATAAATGCTAATCTTAAAGATTTTAAATATGATATGGTAGCTGATATAGTTAATGTTAAAGAAGATGATGTATGTCCTAATTGTGGCGGCAATATTTATTTCCGTAAAGGGATAGAAGTTGGTAATTTATTTAAACTAGGAACAAAGTATTCATCTAAGTTAGGTCTTACTTATTTAGATGAAAATAATCAAGAACAAGTTGTTGTAATGGGTTGCTATGGTATTGGACTTGGTCGTATATTAGCAAGTATTGTAGAACAATATAATGATGAAAATGGAATGGTATTACCAATGAATGTAGCACCTTATCAAGTAGCTATAGTTCAAATAGATATGAAAGATGAAGAACAAACTAAAATAGCTAATGAAATATATGAAGAATTATTAAATAATAAGATAGAAGTATTATATGATGATCGTGATGAAAGACCTGGTGTTAAATTTAAAGATATGGATTTAATTGGTATACCACTTAGAATTACGATAGGTAAAAAAGTACATGATGATTTAGTTGAATTTAAAATTAGGAAGACTAATGAACAAAAAGATATAGGGATAAAAACAATTGTAAATACTATTGTAGACTATGTAAAAGATGACTTAAAATAAGTTGTCTTTTTTGCTATACTTATAGTAGGTGATAATATGGAAAATATTTTTCAGAAACTTTGCCAATTTTATTTAAACAATGAAGATAAAGAGGATAATGAAGAATTTAAAAATTTAGTTAATGAAGTAAATAAAGATGAATTAAATAAGATTCAAAAATTAGTAGCTAAAATAAGAAAGAATACTAAGGAATTAGGTTATGGATCTGACTTTGATTCTTATTGTGTAATATTTGAAGATTATATTAATAAAAAAGATGATTTAAGTGAAGAAGAAAAAACTAATTATCTTAAAGTATTAGTAACTTTATCTAAAGTATATGAAATAGATTTAAGAGATGAATTAAAAGTTTATATAAGTGATAAAAAATCTGTTTCGCAAAAAGAAATATTTTATCGCTTTTGTCGTTATAGTTTAGAACCTAATGATGATGTAGAAGAGTTTAATGAATTACAGAAATTGGCTAAAGAACAGAATGTAGATTTCCAAGAAGTACAAAAAAATGCAATTGTATTTGTTGAAGATATTAAAAAGCAAATAGAAAAATATCAAATAGAAGTAACGGATAATTATTTTGAAGCAATGTTTAATGATTATCTTAATAAGAAGAGTAGTTTTACTAATCAAGAAAAAGCCGAATATTTAAGAATACTATTATACTTATCTGAAATATATAATCTTAACTTAAGAGAAAGATTAATTGAAGAAAAGAAAGATAAAAAGATAGTAGTTAATGAAAAAATAAATTGTTTATTAGATAATGATGAAGTATTAAGAACGATGTTAGTACAAAGATATGATAATTGTTATTTTGATATAAAAGCTTTATATTTAAAAAGTGATAAATTAACAGCTAAGAATGATAAATATGATTATTTAAAAATGCAAGCAGATTTAACATACCGTTTATATTCTATATTTGTTGATAAAATAGAAAATTATGCTTTTGATGATTTAAATTCTGCGTATGCTAATTTAGTAGGAGAAAATGAATTAGATAGATTAAAGAATTTAAATAGAGAAGAAATATATGAATTATTAACATTAATTAATAAAAATGAACCAGTTAATTATTTAATTAGAAAGTTTAAGTTAACGAGTAATTTATATAATTTTATTGTAAAATCTTTAGAAGAAGCTACGGATATATATAGTGAAAATGTTGGTACTAAAGAACATAATATGTTTAATGTACCTTTAGATGATAATGATATTGTTATATATTTAAGTGGTCCTTTATTTGAATCTAATTTTATAATAAATGAATATATAAAGGGTTGTGCTTTAAATAATGTTAATTATGAACTTAATATAGAACAAACTGATTTAACATCTAACACTTATTTATATGCTAATAAAAATGATTTAACTATTAAATTAGATATTTTGGATAAAATAGGAGAGAAACACAAAGATTTAATTAAGACTTTGGCGATGCCAATGAAATTAAGTACAATAATTAATAATTCATATTATGGATTATCTAAAAGATATGTTGTAAATGATAATAATTATGTTCTTAATTATATAGATTATTTTAATTATTTATCAGAAGTATCTTATTATCGTGTACTAGCTAAGATAGTATTATCGAAGATAGATGATGAAAAGAATAAAACGATAATAGAAGATTTTATTAATTTAAAGAATGTTACTTTTAATGAACAGGAATTACGTAATTTAGAAGAAGCTAAATACAATGGGGTATTATTTAATGTAGTAAAAGATTTAATAAATCAATATATACCTTCTATTAATAATATACTAAGTGAATATATATCTTCTTCATCACCTAAGAAGACTTTAGTTGAAGAATTTAGAAAGTCTTTAATGTATTTAAATAATAAATGTTATAACTATGATAAAAATAAACAAGATAATATAAGTTTAGATAAAGAAGTTATAGAAATATTAAATAATTATTCTGGAAAAGAATAGTTATTTTTTATTATAGATTTCATAAAATCTTCATCTTTTTTTCATAATTAAAAGGTATGATTAATTATGAATGGAGATGAAGATTATAATAGTTAAAATAATAGGATCTAATACTATTAGGGGAATTAAGTTACGTAGATCTGTTTTAAAAATAGCTAATGAAATAGAAGATAGAGTAGTTATTAATCTAGTAGATGATAATGAAAAAGATAATCTTCCTTTATTATATATAAATGATGAATTGGTATCTAAAGGAAGAGTACCATCTGACAAAGAGATAAGAAAATATTTAAAAAAGTAATTAGGGATATGATATAATGGATAATAGGTGATAGTATGGCATCAGCAATTATACATTTATGTGTAGCTAAAGAAGTTAATAAATATTTAAAGATGGATGAAAATGAACTTTTATTAGGTTCAATAGCTCCAGATATATCTAAACAAATAGGTCAAACTAAAGAGATATCTCATTTCTTAGATCATTCTAATGAAGATGATATACCTAATATAGATAGATTTTTAAATAAATATAAAGATGATTTAAGTAGTCCTTTTACAGTAGGTTATTTAATACATTTATTAACTGATAAATATTGGTTTAGAGATTATATATATAAGTTTATTGAAAGATATACTAAAGATAAGACAAAGAAAGGTCTTACATATACAGCAATAAGAGATGTTATATATAATGATTATACTAATTTAAATATGGATTTAATTGATAAATATATGTTATCTTTAGATATCTTTTATAATGAGTTTAGATATCCAGTTACTAAGATAAATGAAATACCCATAGATAAGTTACCTATACTTATAGAAAAGATGGGGCTTATTATAGAAGAAAGTAAAAATGAAAAGACATTTATATTTGATACTAGGGATGTTGTAGATTTTATAGAAAATAGTGTTAGATATATTGTTAAAGACTTACAAATGTTGGATGTAAAGAAAGAGGTGTAAACCTCTTTTTGTCATATTTTGTCAAGTTGATAATTATAATTAAATAGTTAAAAAAGAGAGTTTAAAAATCTTTACAAATCGTTGACTAATATAGGGAATTATTATATATTTATATTAATAAAACTAGATTAGAGCGTGATCAGGATGAAGAAAAAATATATTTTTACTTTAGTAGTTATCGGCATTATGATAGTTTTAACAATGATAGTTGGAACTGGTTATGGGGTTTATCTGTCAACTAGGGATAAAGATGAAATAAATGCTACTACTTTAGATTGCTTTAAAATATATTATTCTGATTCTGATACAATTGAAATAAAAAATGTTACTTCAGTAACAAATGAAGTTGGTTTAGAAACTAGTCCTTATACATTGGCTGTTACTAATGTATGTGAAGAAGATAAAGAATTACAAGTACGTTTAAATATATTAAAAGAGACGACTGTTGATACAAAAGCTTTAACTATAGAAGCTGCTGGTAATATAGAACAAAAAACAATATTATATAAAAATTTAAGTACAGCTAAAACAGTAGATGAAAATGTTAAAGAGAGTAAGTTAATTGGTTTAATAAATGTTAAACCTAATGAAACAGTTAGAACTAATATAAGATTATGGTTTGATGAAGTTAAAGCTCCTATTATACCTAAAGGTCAAGTATTAAAGGCTAAATTTGAATTAATTGATACTGCTTCAGCAGTAAAACCAACAATAGCTGAAATGTTATTAAGTAAAAAAGAATTAATAGATAGTAAAGAAGCTCCTTCTTATAATATGGTTGCTACTAATGATGCAGGGTTATATCCTATTAAAGGTAGTAATGGAGTTAATTATTATTATCGTGGCGTAGTTACTAATAATTATGTAAATTTTGCGGGTTTATTATGGCGTATTGTTAGCATTAATTCAGATAATACTATTAAATTAATTTTAGCTAAGTCAGCTACTAATACTTTCTTTAATGAAAAAGTTAATGAAAAAGATTTTGTTGGTTTATCTTATTTATGGTATAAAGATAAAATAAATAGTAATATTTATAATTATTTAAATAATTGGTATAAAATGAGTATTATAGATAAAGGTTTAGATAGTTATGTTGTAAGTAGTAGTTATTGTAATGATACTAATAATTCTACTAAAGATAATCATACTTATTTTAGTGCTTATAATAGATTAGTAAATGCAAAGAGTCCAAGTATAGTTTGTACTAAAAGTAATGCTGATTTTGGAGGAATATATAATCTAAAAGTAGGTTTAATAACAGCTGATGAAGTCGCTATAGCTGGAGGAGTTTATCATAGTAATAATATAGCTTATTATTTAGCTAATGGAGAGAATTTCTATACGATGACACCTGCTGAGTTTAATCAACTTAATGCTTATGTCTTTATAGTTAATAATAGTGGAATGCTTACAAGTGCTAAAGTAAGTGATAGTTTAGGAATAAGACCAGTTATTAATTTAAGAAATGATTTGACTGTTAGTGGAAAAGGAACTTCTGATAATCCATATATAATTGATATGAACTAAGTACTGTTTACAGTACTTTTTCTTTTTATATAATCTATTTTTTACTTAGTTTGTCGAATGTGTTTAATATTCTAATTTAAAGCTCTATATTTTAGTTATCAGGTGATAACAATGACAGAATTAGAAACAATTATTAAGTTACATGAAAAATTAATATATAAAATTGCTACAAAATTTCATGATGCTCCAAAAGAAGATCTATATCAAGCAGGAGTTGTAGGTATTATAAAAGCTTATAATAATTTTAAGTTTGATGGTAAAACTAAATTTACAACTTATGCTTATAATTATATATTTGGAGAAATGTATGAATTTGTAAATAATTTAAGAACGATAAAATTAAATAAAAATATATTAAAGTTATATAAGAAAATAGAACAAACTAAGTATTTATTAGCGCAAAAATTAAATCATTTACCTTCTATAAATGAAATAGCTTTATTTTTAAATATAGATGAACGAGTAATATATCAAGTATATGAAAGTACTAATACTATAATGAGTTTAGATAATGAACAAGAAAGACCTTTATATGAAATGGTTGCTAGTCCTAAAGATGAAATATCAACAAGTAATATAGATTTAAAAGATTCAATGAATACTTTAACTAAAGAAGAAAAACAAATAATAGATTATCTATACTTTAAAGATTTTACGCAAATGGAAACAGCTAAAATAATGGGAATGTCGCAAGTAAAAGTCTCGCGTTATGAAAAGAAAAGTTTAAGTAAAATGTATAATTATTTAAGGGCTTAATCATAATAGTAATGGAGGATAAAAATGAATACAATTAAATATAAAAAGATGGTTGAAGAGTTAACACCTAAAGAGAATCGTTTATATAATATGTTAATTGCTTTTATAGTAGGTGGTTTAATTGGAGCAGGTGGAACGATAATATTTGTTAATTTAAATAAGTATTATGATCAAGAAACAGCAATATCTTTTATGTTATTAATATTAATTATGATATCTTCTTTATTTACTTGTTTAGGTTTTGCTGATACTTTATTTGCTAAATTAAAATGTGGTCTTATTATACCTATTACGGGATTTGCTCATTCTGTAGCAGCATCTATTTTAGATTATAAAAAAGAAGGTCTTATTAATATGGGATCTAATACTTTTAAGTTAGCTGGTTCAGTTTTATTATATGGGATAGTTAGTGCTGTTATATTAACACTAGTGAAGGTGATATTAAATGTCTAGTTTTAAATACAAGAATGTTTATATAAAAGATTACGAAACAATTGCAGGACCAAAAGAAGGGGAAGGTAACTTAGAATACCAAAATATTATTAATGATTATTATTTTGGGGAAAAGAAAATAGAAGATGCTGAAATAAAAATGCAAAATATATGTTTAAATAATATTTTAAAAAGGAATAAATTAAATAAGAAGGTTGAATTATTAGTAGGAGGAGATTTAATTAATCAAATAACTATTACTTCTTATAATATAGTTAATCGTAATATACCTTTTTTAGGTTTATATAATGCTTGTGCAACATTTAATGAAAGTTTAATAGTATTAGCTAATTTTATTGAAAATGGTTTAATAAATGGAGGACTTGCTATTACATCTAGTCATAATTTAAATGCTGAAAGACAATATCGTTTTCCAATTGAATATGGTTCTCCTAAAAAAACATATACGACATTTACAACTACAGGTGGTGCTTGTATGTATTTATCTAATGAACCATCTATGATAAGAGTTGAATCTTCAACAATTGGAACTGTTGTTGATTATGGAATTAAAGATGCAGCTAATATGGGTGCTGTTATGGCACCAAGTGCTGCTGATACGTTAAATAGACATTTAAAAGAACTAGGTAGAACAATAGATTATTATGATTTAATTGTTACAGGAGATTTAGGTTCTTTTGGTAAAGATTTATTTTTAAAATTAATTAAAGAAGATTATAATTTAGTACCTAAAAATTATTTTGATGCAGCTAGTATTTTATATAAAGATAATCAAGATACTTTTCAAGGAGGTAGTGGTCCAGTTGTAATACCTTTAGTATTATGTAATAAAATATTAAAAGAAAAAAAGTTTAAAAGAATATTACTTTTAGCTACAGGATCATTACATAATACTTTAATGGTTAATTTAAAAAAGAGTATTCCATCAATTACACATGCTGTTAGTATAGAGGTGAATTTATGATATATTTAAAATCTTTTTTAGTATGTGGTTTTATATGTTTAATAGCAGAGATTATTTTAGATAATACTAAATTAACTCCAGGACATATTACTAGTATGTTAGTTATTAGTGGGGCTTTATTATCTTTTCTAGGAATATATGATTATATAGCAGATTTTTCTTTAGTAGGAAGTAGTATACCTATTACTTCTTTTGGAAATGCTTTATATAAAGCAGCTTTAGAAGGTTTTACTGATAAAGGATTTATTGGAATGTTTAGTAATTTACTTACTACAACTAGTGCAGGGATTAGTGGAGCAGTATTTTTTGGCTTTATATTTTCTTTGTTATTTAGAATTAGAGATTAATTTCGCAAATTTTTAGACTAAATGCAGGTTTATAAAAATTTGTTTAATTTACTAGACTTATTTCAGGTTTAAAGTCA
>CANQOR010000039.1 GCA_947625535.1 uncultured Bacilli bacterium | reverse complement strand
GCGGCGAACCCTACTGGAGCTGGTACGGCTTCGGCTCCCGCGTGGAATGGTGCGCTTGTTTTGTATCCTGGTGTGCCGACCAGTGTGGGTATATCGACGCCGGCGTGATCCCCAAATTTGCCGGCTGCGTGAACGGCATCCAATGGTTCCGGGAACGCGGACTTTGGCAGGACAACAGCTACGAACCCCGCCCCGGCGACATCATCTTTTACGATTGGGACAACAAAGGTTCCTCCGGCCCCCAGGACGGCGAAAGCGACCATGTGGGCATCGTGGAAAAGGTGGAGGACGGCATCGTTTACACCGTGGAGGGCAATTCCGGCGATAGCTGCCGGGAAAACCACTATGCCGTGGGCTACTACGAAATCCTGGGCTACGGCACCCCTGCCTATTAAAAAAGCCAGCCGCAGCAAGCGGCTGGTACATAGATTTCAGAGAATGTTCACTTTCGCAGACTTGTTTTCTTCGAGATAGCGAAATATAATATTCTTATCTTTTTGTTGGAGGCGCAATATGGACTACATGACGCTGAAACAGGCCAGCGAAAAATGGGGTATCTCTCCCCGCATGATAAACTACTACTGTTCGGAGGGGCGTATTCCCGGCACGGAAAAGATGGGAAAGGTGTGGCTGATCCCCAAAACCGCGAAAAAGCCTGCCGACGCACGAAGAAAATCTTGTAATCGTTAGAATTTCGTTAAAATTGCCTTTTATACTTTTTCCACGGAGGGGTGACACATGAGAAAAACACTTTTGATTATAGACGATGAAAAGGATATGGGCGCAATGCTCAAACAATATTTTGATCTAAAGGGCTATAATGTGATACTTGCGGAAAACGGTCTTACTGGGATTGAAAAGGCCGCAAAACAGCCGGATTTGATTCTGCTTGACATCAATATGCCGGATATTGACGGACTGGAGGTGTGCCGCCGCATTCGGGAACACGTTACCTGTCCCATTTTGTTCCTGACCGCAAGGATCGAGGATCAGGACAAGCTGGACGGCTTTGCGGCGGGCGGCGACGATTACATTGTCAAGCCGTTCTCCGTCAGTGAATTAGGTGCGCGGGTTGCCGCTCACCTACGCCGGGAGGACCGCAACGGGCAGGCGGCGCACCGTCTGTATCTGGACGACCAGTTTATGATCGACTACACCACCCGGCAGGTCAGCTTCAAAGGTGAGATCATTTCTTTGACGCCGAAAGAGTATGAGATCATGGAGCTCCTATCCATGCACCCCGGACAGCTATTCAGCAAGGATCGGATTTTTGATCGTATATGGGAAATGGACAGCGACGCAGACCCGAATACCTCTATGGAGCATATCAGCAGACTGCGGGCAAAACTGACCTATGCAGGCTGCAAGCCATATATCCAGACCGTTTGGGGGGTGGGCTACAAATGGGTAAAATAAAGGCATGGTATCGCAGTATTCCGCTTTGGCTGGCTATTTTCCTGTTCGCGGTCGCGGCGCTTGTCATCGCGTCGCTGGCATCAAACAAGATCACGAGTGCGGCAGGTTCCAAAATGTCTCAGATTAACTGGAGCTACGTTATTTCCCAAAATGAAATATCCGATGGTGATGAAATTATCTATGCGCCTATAACAGGAGAAAACGGTGAAATCACTTTTTACTACAAAGTAGATATAGAAGGAATGTCTGAATATGATGCCAATTTATATAGGAACTGTCGATTTATCATACAGTACGCCCCGATTTTTATTTATTCCATAAGCCTGCTGACAGCCGTCCTGCTGCTCTATTTTACCAAGCTGAAAAAGCCTCTGGCGATGCTCGTAAACGCCTCTAAAAAAATTGCAGAAAACGATTTTGTTTTTTCTTTGGATTATTCCGGCCACGATGAAATGGCGAAGCTGTGCGGCGCTTTCGAGAAAATGCGCTGTGCGCTGGACGAAAACAATTTGCGTATGAGTCAGATGATAGAAGAAAGAAAGCAACTCAATGACGCATATACCCATGATTTGCGCACCCCTATCGCGGTTCTAAAAGGGTATACGGACACACTCTCCGAGTATCTTCCCACCGAGCAGCTTCCAAAGGAAAAAGTAATTGAAACCGTCCACACCATGTCCGCCCATGTGGAGCGACTGCGGCAGTTTGTTGACAGCATGAACACCGCGCAAAAACTGTCAGATTTGCCGATTCAGCGGGAGGCTATCCCGGCAGGAGATTTCATCACAGGGCTGCGGGAAACGACAACGCTACTGTGTGAAAAACAAAGCATTTCTTGCGAAATAACCTCCGACATAGAAGCTGACACGTTGAACATCGACCCCTCGGCGGTGACACAGGTGTTTGAAAATCTGCTGGGCAACGCACTTCGGTTTGCCAAGACGAGAATCACCGTTCACCTTGCAAGCAACGGAAAAATGTTCACCGTCTGTATTACCGATGATGGTCGTGGCTTCAAAGAAAAGGAGCTTACGACCGCCGCAAAGCCCTATTACAGCGGGGAGCAGAACGAAAAAACGTATCATTTCGGCCTTGGTCTGTATATTTGCCATACGCTCTGTGAAAAACACGGGGGCAGCCTGAAGCTGGAAAACGCGGAGAATGGCGGCGCCGCTGTCACCGCAGCTTTTTCGCTGTAATTTCAACTTTTTTGAAAATCGTTAGGTTTTCGTTAAAACTGACCTTTAGAATAATCGTGCAGATGGAAAATCCGTCTGCACGATTATTCATTTTAGGAGGATACTCTACATGGCAAAAAAGCTACTTGCCGCGCTGCTGGCGGCGGCACTCATGTTTTCCATAACCGCCTGCAATAAGGACGACGGTGGAAAGGTGAATATTCCTGCCAACCAAACCGGCAGCGAGGATTTTCAGAAGAATATGCACCAGTCCACATCAGACGATATCCGATTTATCTGTGAAACCGATGGTGGGATTTACATGGGAGGACCAAATTCCCGCTACTACTATATCGAAAAGGCCACAAAGAACATTACTATACTGTGCAATAAGCCTGAGTGTGATCATAAAGACAGCACTTGCAACGCACGCCTTCACGCTGAGGCAATCTGGGCCACCGGCGACAAGTTGTATTATTCGAATCGCGATTATGTGAATGTAAACGGCCAATATGTGAACTATGGGTTGAGACTTTACTCCGTGGATTTTGACGGAACAAACCGCCGAACGATCCAAAAGCTCCAGTTTGAAGTCGGGGGCGAAACTTCCTCCTGGGAGCCTCATCCAATCCAGCACCGGGGAATCGTATATTTCCCGTATTGCGGCATCCTCTATGCCATGCCCCTGGGTGGGGACATTGAGAAAGACGCCGTGGCCATCTGGGGCGAGGAAAGCGAGGACGCGGGGCCAAGCTTCAATTTGAGCGCCCCGCGATACACCCTGTGGGCGGACGGGGACACCATGTATTTTATGGTAAACATCCCACAAACTGACGGGACATACAAGGACACGCTCTTTGCCTATGACTCCGAGGCAGGTATCGTCACACAGGTCTGGCAGGTGCCGGACAAGGATGAAGTCGGTGAATGGGTATCAACGGGCGTTTCCGTTAGCCAGTGGTATGTCATGGGTGGGGCTATCTACTTCTACCTCTCCGGCGGTGACTTCTGGAAAACCGATCTTGTCACCGGAGAGACAGTGAAACTGGCGGACACCCACGAAAAAACCAAGTATGGCGAGGCTGTCTTTTCCGATGGCAACCTGTGCCTTTTGAACAGCGCACCGGAGGTTGAAGACGGGCATCAATATGGCATCGCAGGCAGCGATTACCTTGGCGGAGACACAATCTACGTCTACGGAATGGACGGGAACTTGATCAAGGAACTGTCTTTGAAGTCCCTTTACGACAAATTTGACACTCTTGAAAGTTGTAAGCTACTCTTTTGCTCCGGCGGCGATATCTATTTACTTGCAGACGCCACGACAAGAACTGGCGAAGTCGGCGTCGGCTTTACTTATAACAGAAATCTCACCCTCTGCTGCGTCAATATAGACACCGGTGAGATTACCCAGATATACAACTGGCAATGAGGAGGCCAACACTATGAGAAAACCAATGAAACTTCTTGCTACGCTTCTCGCTGCTCTTCTCACTCTCTCCCTCGCCGCCTGCAATAAGGACGGCGGCGGAAAGCTGAATATTCCTGTCAACCAAACCGGCAGCGACGATTTTCAGAAGAATATGCACCAATCAGACTCCCTCGAATTTGGCAGAGCCAGCGAAACGGAGGATGGCATCTACATTCAGCTTGATTCGGAATTTATGTATTATATTGATAAAGCCACAAAGGGCATCACCATTCTCTGCGGCAAGCCCGAATGTGAGCACAACGACGCCACCTGCAATGCCCGCACATATACAGACAGCCTGTGGTTTGCAGGAGGCAAGCTGTATTTCACCAATTCCAGCCGTGTGGAGGAAAACGGGACTTGGGTGAGTTATGGACGGCGTCTCTATTGCGTCGATCCCAACGGCGCAAACCGCCGGGTGGTTCAAAAGCTCCAGTTTACCCCCGGCGGCGATACCTCTTCCTGGACACCCCAAGCAATTCAGCACCGGGGAACGGTGTACTTTACATATAGCGGCGTCCTCTACGCCATGCCTCTGGGCGGAGACATCGAGAAGGATGCCGTGGCCATCTGGGGTGAGGAAAGTGAGGACACCGGGCCGAGTTTCAACCTGAGCGCCCCACAGTACTCCCTCTGGGCAGACGGGGACACCATGTATTTCATGGTGAACATTCCGCAAACCGACGGGACACACAAGGACACACTCTTTGCCTATGACCCCGAAACGAGGGAAGTTTCCCAAGTCTGGGAGACGCCGGACGCGGGCGAGGTGGGCGAATGGGAATCTGCCGGTGTTTCCGTCAGCAAGTGGTATGTCATGGGCGGGGCCATCTACTTCTACCTCTCCGGCAACGACTTCTGGCGCACGGATCTTTCGACCGGCAAGACTGAAAAGCTGGCGGACACCCACGAGAAAACAAAATACGGAAAGGCTGTCTTCTCTGACGACTACCTGTGCCTCATAAACAGCACTCCGGAGGATGAGGGTGGACATCAATATGGCCTCACCGGCGGCGGCGATTACCTGGGCGGGGACACCATATACGTCTACGGTCTGGATGGAACACTCGTCAAGGAGCTGTCACTGAAGTCCCTCTACGATCAATTTGATACCCTGGAAAGCTGCGAGCTGGCTTTCTGCTCCGGCTCGGACATCTATTTTGTGGCCGACGCCGGTACCATGAGCTGGTCGGGAAGTGTCGGCACAAAGAATTCATATTATATCCTCTGCTGCGTCAATATCGACTCTGGAGAGATTACACAGATTTACAACTGGGATTAAGGAGGCCGCCATCATGAAAACTATAAAACGACTTTTTACCGCACTTCTTGCTGTGTTGCTCACCCTCTCCCTCGCCGCCTGCAATAAGGATGGCGAGAAGGTGAATATCCCCGCCAACCAAAGCGTCAGCGAGGATTTTCAGAAGAATATGCACCAGTCAATCACCACCAAATTCCTCAGCGTTGCCGCTGAGACGGACGACGGCTTCTATGTACAGCTCAACGGTATGTTCATCTATTACATTGAAAAGGCGACAAAGGCCATTACTATCCTTTGCAATAAGCCTGAGTGCAAACATGAGGACATCACTTGCAATGCCTTCTTTCACGCCCAGGCACTCTGGGCCTCCGGCGACAAGCTGTATTATTCAAATGGAGACTATGTGGAAGAAAACGGTCAATATGTGAACTACGGCGAACGGCTCTATTCCGCGGATTTTGACGGGACAAACCGGCGGACGGTTCAGAATCTGGGATTCGTCCCCGGCGGCGACACCTCTTCATGGATACCCCTGGCCATGGGACACCGGGGAATCGTGTATTTCACTTACAGCGGCGTTCTTTACGCCATGCCCCTGGGTGGGAACATTGAGAAAGACGCCGTGGCCGTCTGGGGCGAGGAGAGCGCCGACGCCGGCCAGAGCCTCAATCTCAGCGCCCCAAAGTACACCCTCTGGGCCGACGGGGACACGATGTATTTCAAGGTAAATATCCCACAAAACGACGGAACCTATAAAGACACGCTGTTTGCCTATGACCCCGAAACTGGGGAAGTTTCTCAGGTTTGGCAGACGCCGGACGGGTCCGAGGTGGGCCAGTGGGTATCTACGGGCGTTTCCGTAAGTCAATGGTATGTGCTGGAAGGATACATCTACTTCTACCTCTCCGGCAACGACTTTTGGCGCACGAATCTGGAGACCGGGGAACACGAGAAGCTGGCCAATACCAGTGATAAGACCGAGTACGGCACGGCTATATTCTCCGACGACTACCTTTGCCTTATGAATGACACCCCGGAGGATAAGAGCGGCCAACAATACGGCATCGGCGGCAATAATTACATCGGCGGGGACACGATCTATGTCTACGGCCTGGACGGGACGCTCGTCAAGGAGGTGTCCTTAAAATCCCTGTACGGGGAGATCGACGGTATCAAGCATTGCGAGATGGTTTTCTGCTCAGGGAATGAAATCTATTTTGTAGCCGACGCCAGCGCGCAGACCTGGTCAAGTGGTTCCGGCACCATGAATTGGAACCGCGCCCTCTGTTGCGTGAACATAGACACCGGCGAGATAACACAAATTTATAATTGGTAATGAGGAAAATATTATGAAAACATCGAAAAGACTTCTTTCTGCGCTTCTTGCAGCGCTACTCACGTTCTCCCTCGCTGCCTGCAATAAGGACGGCGACGGAAAACTGAATATTCCCGTCAATCAAAACGGGAGTAAAGATTTTCAAAAAAATATGCACCAATCAGACTCTCTCGAATTTGGCAGAGTTAGTGAAACGGAGGACGGCATCTACATTCAGCTTGATTGGGATTATATGTATTATATTGACAAGGCCACAAAGGGTATCACCATCCTCTGCGGCAAACCTGAATGTGAACACAATGACAACACCTGCAATGCCTATACATATTCAAACAGTATCTGGTTCGCGGGTGACAAGTTGTATTTCATCAACAGCGATTCCATCATGGAAAACGGCAGCTATGTGGACTATGGACTGCGCCTCTACTGCGTCGATCCCAACGGCGAAAACCGCCGCGTAGTCCAAAAGCTCCAGTTTGAAGTTGGCGGAGAAACCTCCTCCTGGGCGCCTTTTCCGATCCAACACCGGGGAATCGTGTATTTCCCCTACTGTGGTGTTCTCTATGCCATGCCTATGGGCGGAGACATTGAGAAAGACGCTATGGCCATCTGGGGGGAGAAGAGCGCGGACGCCG
This sequence comes from uncultured Bacilli bacterium, assembly GCA_947625535.1. Taxonomy (GTDB): domain Bacteria; phylum Bacillota_I; class Bacilli_A; order RF39; family UBA660; genus Coprovivens. The sequence goes on along the minus strand of CANQOR010000039.1, from coordinate 6,515 downwards.
GGCAGAGCTTTAACCTGAGCGCCCCGCGATACACCCTATGGGCCGATGGGGATTTCATGTATTTCATGGTGAACATCCAGCAAGCTGACAAAACGTACAAGGACACGCTCTTTCAATATGACCCAAGCTCCAGGGCGGTCGAACAGGTCTGGCAGGTGCCAGGCAAGGACAAGGTCGGTGAGTGGACATCAACAGGCGTCTCCGTCAGCCAGTGGTACGTCAAGGACGGGACAATCTACTTCTATCTTTCCGGAGGTGACTTCTGGAAAACCGATCTTGACACCGGCGAAACGGTGAAGCTGGCGGACAGCCACGAAAAAACCAAGTACGGAAAGGCTGTCTTCTCTGACGACTACCTATGCCTCATAAACAGCACCCCGGAGGATGAGGACGGAGGGCAGCAATACGGCATCGGCGGCGACGATTACCTGGGCGGGGACACCATCTACGTCTACGGGCTGGATGGAACATTCGTCAAGGAGCTGTCACTGAAGTCCCTCTACGACAAATTTGACACCCTTGAAAGCTGTGAACTGGTCTTTTGCTCCGGCAGCGACATCTACTTTGTTGCCGATGCCAGTACGAAAGTCTGGTCGGGCAACGTCGGCAAAAAGGAAGGGAATTTTATCCTCTGCTGCATCAACATCGAAACCGGCGAAATTACGCAGATTTATAACTTTGATTAAGGAGGACTACATGATAAAAAAATTACTTTCTGTGCTGCTTGCGGCTCTTCTCACACTTTCCCTTGCCGCCTGCAATAAGGACGACGGTGGAAAGGTGAATATTCCCGACACGCAGACCGGAGACTACGATTTCCAAAAGAATATGCACCAATCCAACACATATGACGCTGGAGAGGTCACGGAGACAAATGAGGGCATTTACATCCAGCTCGACGACTATGTCTATTACATCGAAAAGGCCACAAAGAACATCACCATCCTGTGCGGCAAGCCGGAATGTGCGCACAATGACGACACCTGTAACGCGAATACACATTATACAGATAGCCTCTGGTTCGCGGGGAGCAAACTTTATTACACCGACAGCGCCTATATCCCTGAAAACGGCCAATATGTAGACTACGGACTGCGCGTCTATTCCATTGACCCCAATGGGGAAAACCGCCGGGTGGTGCAGGATCTTGAGTTCATCCCCAGCGGCGACACCTCCTCCTGGACAGTCAAGGCGATCCAGCACCGCGGAATCGTGTATTTCCCTTACAGCGGAGTTCTCTACGCCATGCCCTTGGGCGGAGACATTAAAAAGGACGCCGTGGCTGTCTGGGGCGAGAAAAGCGAGGATGCCGGGTCGAGCTTCAACCTGAGCGCCCCGCAGTACACCCTCTGGGCCGACGGTGACACCATGTATTTCATGGTAAACATCCCTCAGACCAATGGGACATACAAGGATACGCTTTTTGCCTATAACCCGGAAACGGGAGCTGTCGCCCAAGTCTGGGAGACGCCGAACGCTGACGAGGTTGGCGAATGGGTATCTACCGGCGTCGAAGTCAACCAGTGGTATGTGCTGGACGGGACCATTTACTTCTACCTCTCCGGCAACGATTTCTGGCGTACAGACCTTGCCACCGGCGAGACGGTGAAACTGGCCAACACCAGTGATAAAACAAAATACGGCGAGGCCATCTTCTCCGACAATTACCTGTGCCTTATGAACAGTACCCCAGAGAGTAACGGCGGCCAACAGTATGGCATCGGTGGCAATGATTACACCGGCGGGGACACCATCTATGTCTATGGCCTTGACGGGAGCTTTATCAAGGAGCTGCCCTTGAAGTCCCTCTACGAGCAGTTTGACACCCTGGAGAGCTGCAAGCTGGCTTTCTGCTCCGGCTCGGACATCTATTTCGTGGCCGATGCCAGCGTACAGAGCTGGTCAAGCGGCGTCGGAAAAATGAATTGGAATCTGAACCTATGCTGTGTCAATATCGAAACCGGAGAGATCACGCAGATCTTTAGCTGGGATTAAGGAGGACAACATGATAAAAAAATTACTTTCCGCGCTTCTTGCTGCGCTACTCACACTCTCCCTCGCCGCCTGCAATAAGGACGACAGCGGGAATGTGGATATTCCTGCAAATCAAACTGGCAGCGCGGACTTCCAGAAGAATATGCACCAGTCCACATCAAACGATCTCAGCACGATTACAGAGACTGACGCGGGCTTCTACATACAACTCAAAGGCGCTTATATCTACTACATTGAAAAAGGAACAAAAGGAATTACCATTCTATGCGGCAAACCTGAATGTGAACATAGAGATAGCTCATGCAATGCCCGCCTTCATGCCAAGAGCTTATGGTATACCGACGGCAAACTATATTTCAACAACAGCGACTCGGTCTTTGAGAACGGAACCTACACAGACCGTGGAGATTGTTTGCGCTCTGTTGAAGCCGATGGAACGAATCTGCGGGTTGTGCAGGATCTGGAGTTTACTCCCGGCGGCGACACCTCGAATTGGACAAAATATCCTATTCAGCACCGGGGGATCGTATATTTCACTTATAGTGGAATTGTCTACGCCATGCCCCTTGGCGGGGACATTGAGAAGGACGCCGTGGCTGTCTGGGGTGAGGAAAGCGAGGATGCCGGACAGGGCTTCAATTTGAGCGCCCCGCAATACACCCTCTGGGCTGACGGGGACACCATGTATTTCATGGTGAATATCCCGCAAACAGACGGGACATATAAGGACACGCTGTTCGCCTATGACCCAGAAACAGGGGTCGTCACCCAAGTTTGGCAGACGCCGGACGCGGACGAGGTGGGCGAATGGATATCTACCGGCGTCTACGTCAGCAAGTGGTATGTGCTGGACGGGACAATTTACTTCTACCTCTCCGGCGGTGATTTCTGGAAAACTGATCTTGCTACCGGCGAGACGGCGAAGCTGGCTAACACCAGTGATAAGACAAAATACGGCGAGGCCATCTTCTCCGATGATTACCTGTGCCTTATGAACAGTACCCCGGAGAGTAAAGACGGCCAACAATATGGCATCGGCGGCAATAATACCATCGGCGGGAACACCATCTACGTCTACGGGCTTGACGGGAGCTTCATTAAGGAGCTGTCCTTAAAGCCCCTCTACGATCAATTCGGCACCCTTGAAAGCTGCAAGCTGGCTTTCTGCTCCGGCTCGGATATCTATTTCGTGGCCGACGCCAGTACGCAGAGCTGGTCGGGCGGTGTTGGCACCATGCACCGGAACATGAACCTTTGCTGTGTCAACATTGAAACCGGCGAGATCACGCAGATCTATAATTGGGATTAAGGAGGACAACATGATTAAAAAATTACTTTCCGCGCTTCTCGCTGTCCTTCTCTCCCTCTCCCTCGCATCCTGCAATAAGGAGGTTGGCGGGAAGGTGGATATTCCCGCCAATCAAAACGTGAGTGACGATTTCCAGAAAAATATGCACCAGTCAGTTGCTACTAAGTTTCTTCGCATTGTAACTGAGACGGACGATGGCTTTTACATCCAGCTCAAAGGCGCTTATATCTACTATATAGAAAAAGAGACAAATAAGATCACCATTCTGTGCGGCAAGCCTGAGTGTGAGCATAACGACAAGACCTGCAACGCCGATTTCAGTGTCGATGCGCTCTGGGCGGCAGGAGGCAAACTGTACTATGCAAGTAGCGACGGCGTCCTCGAAAACGGCCAATATGTGAACTATGGCGAACGGCTCTATTGCGCGGATTTTGATGGGACAAACCGACGAGCAGTCCAAAATCTGGAGTTCACCCCCGGCGGCGATACTTCTTCCTGGACACCACAGCCAATAGGACACCGGGGGACTGTGTACTTCCCCTACAGCGGAGTTCTCTACGCCATGCCTCTGGGCGGGGACATTGAAAAGGATGCCGTGGCGATTTGGGGTGAGGAAAGCGCGGACGCCGGACAGGGCTTCAATTTGAGCGCCCCGCAATACACCCTATGGGCTGACGGAGACTTCATGTATTTCATGGTGAATATTCCGCAAACCAACGGAACGTATAAGGACACGCTCTTTTCCTATGACCCCGACACAGGGACTGTCACCCAAGTCTGGGAAACGCCGGATGCGGATGAGGTGGGCGAATGGGTATCTACCGGCGTCGAAGTCAGCCAGTGGTACGTGCTGGGCGGGTATATTTACTTCTACCTCTCCGGCGGAGACTTCTGGAAAACCGATCTTGACACCGGCGAGACGGTGAAGCTGGCAGATACCCACGAAAAGGTCGAGTACGGCACGGCTATTTTCTCCGACGACTACCTCTGCCTTATGAATGACACTCCGGAGGATAAAAACGGTCAACAGTATGGCATCGGCGGCAATGATTACATCGGCGGGGATACCATCTTCGTCTATGGGCTTGACGGGGGCTTTATCAAGGAACTGTCATTAAAGTCTCTCTACGATCAATTCGACGCCCTTGAAAGTTGCAAGCTGGTCTTCTGCTCCGGCTCGGATATTTATTTCGTAGCCGACGCCAGCGTGCAGACCTGGTCGGGCGGTGTCGGGACTATGCTCAGGAATCGTGTCCTGTGCTGTGTCAATATCGAAACCGGCGAGATTACGCAGATTTACAATTGGTAATGGGGGTATCACGCAACATGAAACTTGAACTAATCAATCTTACAAAGCAATATGGCAATTTTACCGCCCTCGACCATGTGAATATCACCTTTACCGAGGGCATTTACGGAATCCTCGGCGCAAACGGCGCGGGGAAATCCACTATGATGAACCTGCTCACCGACAACATCCCACGGACGGAGGGGAAAATCCTGTTCGACGGGACGGACATTTTGAAGCTGGGCAAGGACTTCCGGCGCGCCCTCGGATATATGCCCCAGCAGCAGGGGTACTATGAACACATGACGGCGCAGACGTTTCTCTCCTATATGGCCGACCTGAAAGCTATCCCGAAAAAGCAGGCCAGAGCGGAAATTGAAAAGCTGTTGGAGATCACGAACCTGTCCGACGTGCGCCACAAGAAGCTGGGCGGCTACTCCGGCGGCATGAAGCAGCGGGTCTTGCTGGCGCAGGCGCTTCTTGGCGATCCGAAGGTGGTCATTCTCGACGAACCCACGGCGGGGCTTGACCCGAAAGAGCGAATCCGCATCCGCAACTTCATTTCCTCCCTGTCCCGTGGGCGGATCATCCTGCTGGCGACTCACATTGTCAGCGACATTGAATCCATCTCCGACCAAATTCTGATGATGAAGCACGGCCATGTGGTGGGCGTGGACACCCCCGCGAACCTCGTGGACAGCGTGGCAGACAAGGTGAAGGAGCTTCCCTGTGAACCGGGTGACCTTGAAAAAATGCAGGAACAGTACAAGGTGGGCAACGTGTTCCAACGGCAAGGCGAAACGTGGGTGCGCGTCGTGGGGGACAAGCTCCCGGAGGGCGGTCAATATGTGCCGGATCACCTGACGCTGGAGGATGTGTACCTCTATTATTTAGGGGAGTGAGGCGGCGGCATGAAAGAACTCAGACGCATTTTATCGAACCGCCGCCTGATCGTGGGACTTGTGCTGATTTTGCTGCTCAACGGCTTTCTCTTTGCCCGTGAACAGCGGGAAAATGACTATGGGCTTGATTTAGAGCTGCCCAGCAGCGGTTTTATCTTTGTTGACGGTACATTTATGACGACCCAAGAACCGGTGGACGCATGGGCGGCATATCAGCGATATTCGGAATGGATCGACCGGGCGCAGAAGCTGCCCCTTGCCGACGCCGTTACGATGTTGACCGATGAAAAGGCGGCGCTTTCCGCAAAGATCACCGGGGACACCGACACAGAAGATGACCGGCTGGATTATGTGGCGGTCAATAATCTGTTGGCGCAGACCGGTTACCTGACCGGCTACGGCGGGTGGCTGGATAATATCCAAAAGAATAAAGACAACCTCCTGACCTTCTCCATCTTCAACGACCCCAACAGCTTCTCCGGGCGGAACATCGTCAAAACGGCGGATGAATTTGAAAAGTTGCAGGGGGTGGAGCTAACGCTGGGGACGGACGGCGCGGTGGATTCGTTCATGTCCTTTCGGCTCACGGATTACTTTCTGCTGCTGGTGCTTGTCCTGATTGGTCTGTCCTTTTTGGAGGAACGGAAAGCCGGTCTGTGGAGCGTTGTCCACGCCGCGCCAAACGGAAGATTAAAACTGGCAATTCGCCGGACGCTGATCCTGTTCGGCACATCCGTTGTCGGAGTGCTGCTGCTCTATGGCACGGACCTTGCGCTGGGCTTCTCCCTTTACGGCGGCATTGGAGATTTAGACCGCGCTGTGCAATCCGTGGAGACGCTGGGCAGGCTGCCCATGCTCACAACGGTGGGCGGCTTCCTCGTCCGTTTCTTCCTGTTACGGATCGCTGCCGCCTTTTTAGTGAGCCTTCTTCTCTGGCTCATGCTGGCGGCCATCAACAATGTGAAATACACCATCATCGTGGCGGCGGGTGTGCTGGTAGTGGAGTATGGATTGTATACGC
>CANQOR010000038.1 GCA_947625535.1 uncultured Bacilli bacterium | reverse complement strand
AAAATATTATAAAACAAAAATAACCAACTACAAAGTAGTTGGCGAATGAAATTTATTTCATTCTTTTTTTATGTTTATGAATTGATTTTTACTATTATTTATTGTAAAATTTATTTAAGATATGGGAGGATTGTGAAATGGAAAGATTTAATCCTGAAAAAGAACTTGCTAAAGTTCAAAACAGAAGTCAAAGTTCTTTTAATAGTAGTAAATTAAGCAATATGTTTATTCCAGTATTTATTATAGCTTGTTCAGCTTTATCGATAGTTGGTCTTGCTTTTTCAGCTAACTTAGCAGAGAGACCTAAAGGACCTTCTTATAATGTTAAAGTTAATGTAGTTGGTAAAAATAATACTTCATATGAAAGAAATGTTTTAGAAGGAGAGTTTAGTGCTAGTCTTTTTGATAAGCCTGAATATGGAACATTAGAATGTTCTTCTGGTACTTTGTATTATGATTCTTCAACGTCTACTATTTATAATAATTATCTTAATGAAAATGTTAATTGTACTTTAACATTAACTGATAATATTTTAGATAGTATTGATGTTAGTAATTTACCAACAATAAATGATAATACAGGAGTTTCTTATTATTATAAAGGTAATTCTCATAATAATTATATTTTAGTTAACGATATGTTATTTAGAATACTTAGAATTAATGGTGATGGTACATTAAGAATAATGCTAGATGAAGTTGTTTTATCTAGTCCATATGGTTCATTTAATGAATATGATAAAAGTAATTTAAAAGTTACTTTAGATAAATGGTTTAAAGAAAAATTTAATAATGAAGAATATCTAATTGAAGAAGACTTTGATGATGGTAATTATTATGATTATGAAGTAATGGATTTAATAGATTATGATTCTTATTATTATGGTTATGTAGGTACTGTTAGTGTAAGAGAAGCTGCTTTAATTAGTGAAGGTGTTACTTCTAATTATTTAAATACAATAAATGGTTTTTATTTAATGAATAGTAATGGTACTGATAACGCTTATGGATTTAAGGGTGGTAAAGTAATAAGTGTTAATGCTAGTACTAGATTAAGTGTTAGACCAGTAATTAATATTAAAGTTGCTAAATTAAGTGGTTCTGGTTCAAGTAGTGATCCTTATAAAATAGAAGGTTAAATAATATTAATCTTCTTTTTTTAATGGTTATTTGTTATAATAATCGTTGTGATGATTATGAAAAGAAATGAAGTAGATAGAAGTAAATTAAGTCCTGGTATGCGTCAGTATATGGAGATAAAAGATCAGTATCCTGAAGAGTTACTTTTTTATCGTTTAGGGGATTTTTATGAACTTTTTTTTGAAGATGGTATTTTATGTAGTAGAGAGTTAGAATTAACTTTAACTGGTAAGAATGCTGGCTTAGATGAACGTGTACCAATGTGTGGGGTTCCTTTTCATAGTGTTAAACCTTATATAGAAAAATTAGTTAGTAAAGGATATAAAGTAGCTATTTGTGAGCAATTAGAAGATCCTAAGAATGCTAAAGGAATGGTTAAAAGAGGAGTAGTTCAAGTAATTAGTAAAGGTACGGTTGTTGATTATGAAATGCTTAAAGAATATGATAATAATTATATTGGTAGTATTTTAGATATTAATGGAATGTATACTGTTACTTATAGTGATATTTCTACAGGTTCTTTATATATATTAGATGTAGTTAAAGACCATGATAAATTACTTAATACTATTTTAAATTTAAATTTACGTGAAGTAGTCTTTTATGATAGTGAAGATTTTGAATTAATAGATATTATACGTAATACTTATGGTATAGAAGTTAGTATATGTAGTAATTACTTAGAAGATAAATATACTTATTTGTATAAAGATATTAAAGAAATGAGATATATACTAGGTATTAAACATTTATTATATTATTTAGTAGTTAAACAATTAAAAGATTTAGATCATTTAGATAAAGTAGAAATAGTTAATCCTTTAGAATATTTAGAAATGGATGTTCATACAGTTAGAAACTTAGAGTTATTTGAAACTTTAAGATTAAAAGAAAGAACTTATAGTTTAATATGGTTATTAGATAAAACTAAGACTGCTATGGGTAGTCGTCGTTTAAAAGAATGGTTAGCTAATCCACTTAAAGATAAAAATAAAATAATTAATCGTTATGATATGATTGAAAAATTAAGAGAAGAATTTATTTTAAAAGATGAATTAGTTGAAGAGTTAGATCAAGTTTATGACTTAGAGAGATTATGCGGTAAATGTGTTTGTGGTAATTTAAATGCTAGAGATGTTTTACAAATTAAAAAAAGTTTAGCTGTTTTACCTAGTATCTTAAATAAAGTAAAAGAATTAGGTTTTAATTATAATTTTTCTGATGAACATGAATTATATGATTTACTAGATAAAAGTATTTATGAAGAACCACCAATTAGTTTAAGAGAAGGGTATTTAATAAAGGATGGTTATAATAAAGAGTTAGATGAACTTAAAAGTATTAGAAGTGGTGGTAAAGACTTTATTGCTTCTTTAGAAGAACAAGAAAGAGAAAGAACAGGTATTAAGAATTTAAAAGTTGGATATACTAAAGTATTTGGTTATTATATTGAAATTAGTAAAGGTCAAGTAGATCAAGTTAAAGATGAATTTGGTTATGAAAGAAGGCAGACTTTAACTAATTGTGAACGTTTTATTAGTCCATTACTTAAAGAAAAAGAAGCTTTAGTATTAAATGCGGAAGAAAAGATTATTGAACTTGAATATAATTTGTTTATGAGTATTAAAGATAAAATTAAAAAAGAAATCTTTACTTTAAAAGATATTGCTTCTTCTTTAGCAGAAATTGATGCGATTATTAGTTTAGCAATAGTAGCTGATTTATACAATTTTGTAAGACCAACATTAGTAGATGAAAGAACGATTGAAGTTATTGGTGGACGTCATCCAGTAGTTGAAAGAGTATCTAAAACGGAATATGTTGCTAATGATTGTAAGATGGATAAATATACTAATACTTTATTAATTACAGGACCTAATATGAGTGGTAAATCGACTTTTATGCGTCAGTTAGCAATTATCATTATCTTAGCACAGATGGGTTCTTATGTTCCGGCTAAGAGTGCTAAATTACCTATTTTTGATAAGATATTTACAAGAATAGGGGCTTCTGATGATTTAGTATCAGGAGAATCTACTTTTATGGTTGAAATGATGGAAGCTCGTAATGCTTTAGTAAATGCTACTAGTGATTCACTTATACTATTTGATGAATTAGGTCGTGGTACGGCTACTTATGATGGAATGAGTTTAGCACAAGCAATCTTAGAGTATGTTAATAAAAAAATAAAATGTAAAACTTTGTTTAGTACTCATTATCATGAACTTACTTCTTTAGAAGAAATAAGTGGTGTTAAAAATGTTCATGTTGAAGCTTATTTAAAAGATGGTAATGTTACTTTCTTACATAAAGTAATACCTGGGGCTATAGATAAAAGTTATGGTATTCATGTCGCTAAATTAGCGGGGATTCCTTTAGAAGTATTAGATAGAGCTAATGACATATTAAATTATTATGAATCTAAAGAAGACTTAGTAAAAGGAAGAAATGTTGAACAAGTATCTTTTGATTTTGATGGAGAAGAAGAAAATAATAAAGTATTAGATAAATTAAATGAAATAGATCCGCTTAAGATAACTCCAATGGATGCAATTAATTTATTATATGAATTAAAGGAGTTATCTAAGAAATAATGTATAATGATGAATATTTTTATGGTTTAACAGATTTATTACATTTTAATTTATATGCTCATTTATTAAAAGAGTATATGATTAAAGAAGAAAGAGTTATTATAAAGGTCTTTAAGAAAGATAATGAAGTTGTAGTTATTGAAACTAATAATTTTAAAGATAAAATATTAAAAGATACGAGAAAAGATAAGAAAAAAGATTTATTAGAATTTGATTTAATTTACTTACATGTTCTTGAAAGATATTATAGTGATTATGAAATACCAGGAATGATTTATGAATATATAGAAGGTATTGGTAGTTGGTATAAAGTTAAGATAGAAGGGTTTAACCCTAATGATAAGTATTTAAAGCCTTTCTTTTTAAAAAAGAAGATTACAAAAGAAGATTTAAGTCATTATGCTAATTCTAAAGAAGAATTAGAAAACTTAGAAAAATTTTATAATATTACTAAAGGTTTAATTAAATTTAGTAAACCAAAAGTAGTTAAAGATTTATTAAACAAAATAGAAGAATAGTTAATAAAATGCTTATATATTTAAAAAATGTGTTATAATGCTTTTTAGAGGTGCAACAATATGGGGAAAACTAGAAGTGAACTTAGAGAAACAGCAATGGTAATTTTATATCAAGCTGATATTTTAAAAAATAATAATATTGATTATAATATTGAAAATTTAATTACAGAAAATTTAGATGTCGATAATGAATTTGTGAGAAACTTAGTTTATGGAGTAGTCACACACTTAGATACTATTGATGAGTTAGCTAACTCACATATGAAAAATTGGACAATAGATCGTTTAGATAAAACAGGAGCTGCAATATTACGTATTGGTATTTATGAAATACTTTATGAAGAAGATACTCCTAATATTGTCGCTATTAATGAAGCTATTGAATTAGCAAAAAAGTTTAGCGATGATAGTGTTAGAAAAATTATTAATGCTGTTTTAGATAAAATTAATAATGAAAGCTAGTTTAGACTAGCTTTTTTTAGTCAAAAAAAATCTACATAAGTAGATTAAATTGAACGATAACGATTTTGATTTTTAAATGGATCTTTAGGATCAATGTGATCAGTAAATAAAATACCTTCTAAGTGATCTAGTTCATGTTGAAAACCTACAGCTAGTTCTTCACGGACACGGATTTCATATTTATCTCCTGATTCATCATAATACTCAACTGTCATACGAGCATGACGAGGGACGATACCTTCAACTGGACGATTGATACTTAAACATCCTTCACCTTCAGAAATATAAACCATTTCTTCACTCATACTTTTTACTTTAGGATTTATAATAACGTATCTTTGAAATTTACCTTCTTCATATTCATGAACCATTACGAATATTCTTTTAGGAACACCAATTTGAATATATGATAAGCCCCAACCGGCACGTAAATTATATTTTTCTCTAGTTTCTTCGATTTGAGACATTTCTAAGTAATCCATCATATCTTTAATATCTTTTTTTTCTTGTTTAGTTAAAGGGAAGGTTACTTCTTTACTTTTTCTTCTTAATGTTTTATCTTTTTCATCTAATATTTTAATATTAGGTAAATTATCAGGTAGTTTACTCATATATATCACCAACGAATAACATTTTATCAAAAAATAGAAAAAAAGACAAATTTAAAAAGGACTTTGTCCTTTTTAATTATTATTCCAATTCCAGCCAGCACCGATTATTATTACTAAAAGTATAAATAATACGATCCATATAGCTGCACCGATACCGCTTCCTTGTGTGTAACCAACATAGCCACCACCACATGCAGGAGCTGCGTTATAGTTACCATAGTAACCATTATTACCATAATAATACATATAATAACCTCCTTTATGTATCTAATATATTTTATTAAAATGTGTATAATTTTGACATTAAAAATAGCTATTTTTTGCAATTAACTTTTTTAATATTGGGGATTGTGTTAATATTAATGTAGGAGTGAGAATATGAAAAAGAATTTACTTAATATGAATTATCTACTTCTTATTCTTATGATTATCTTTTCAACTTTTGGGGTTTTAATGATTTTTTCGGCTTCATCAGTTGCTTCAATATTAAGATATGATGTATCGACTAATCACTTTTTTATACGCCAATTGGAATGGTTAATTGTTGGTTATATAGTTGGTTTTATTATTTTGTTAATACCTACTAGTTGGTATCGTCGTGGTCATTTGGCGTCACTAGCAATGTTTTTATTTATGATTATTTTAGTAGGAGTTTTTATTTATGGTAAAGTAAGAGGTGGAGCTCAAAGTTGGTATAATTTTGGTAAAACGAATATTCAACCAGTAGAACCTGTTAAAATTGTTTTAATTATTTATTTAGCAGTTTATTTTTATCGTTTATCATTAAAAAAGCGAATAAGTTCTTGGGATATGTTGTTTCCAATGGTTATAGCTGCTATTTTATTTATTTTAGTTGCTTTACAACCTGACTTTGGAGGAGCATTTATTATCTTTTTAATCGCAATATTAATATTTTTTGCTGTCCCGATTGGTAAAAGGCAGAAAAGGTCTGTTTATAAAGTTGCTTTCTTTGGGGCTTTAGCGTTATTTATAAGTGTTTTTGCGTTTGGTAAAAGTATTTTACAATCTTATCAAGTAAGTCGTATAGTAAATTATAAAGAACCTTGTCAAAGATATTCTGAAGATACAGGATACCAAGTATGTAATGGATATATAGCTATTCATAATGGTGGTTTATTTGGGGTAGGATTAGGTAACTCAACACAGAAATATCTTTATCTACCAGAAGCACATACAGACTTTATATTTCCAATTATATGTGAAGAATTAGGTTTAATTGGAGGTATCTTAGTTGTTATTGGGTATTTTGCCTTACTTTTAGTTGTCTTAAATATTGCTCGAAATGCTGATAATTTACAAAATAGTGTCGTGGCTTATGGGGTATTTACTTATTTATTTGCGCACATTGCAATTAATTTATTAGGTGTCTTAGGTTTAATACCTCTTACGGGTGTTCCGTTGCCATTTTTAAGTTATGGTGGTTCTTATAATATATGTATGGTTGTTTCTTTATTCTTAGTGCAAAAAGATTAAATAAGATTAGAAGAAAAATAGAAAGTTTATAGCATCTTTTGATGCTTTTTTTATTTACTTAAAAGGATTTATTAATTTAATACTAGAAAATATAAAGTGAAAGGAGGAATATAAATGAAAGATTTTATAGAAGGACATTTAGAAACATTACTTAAAGGTGTTATTGTTTTGTTGCTTTTAGGAATTGTTGTCATTAATCTATTTAATATTAAGGTAGATGGTAAGAAAGATGATGAGTCTTCCGAAATTGCAATAGCAGAAGAAACTAAGGAAGAACCTACTACAGAAGAATCGCTAAAAAAAGAAGAAGAAAATTTAGAAATTAAATTCTACGTTGATATTAAAGGTGCTGTTAAAAAACCTGGTGTTTATGAAGTTAGTAATAAAATGATAGTTAATGATGTTATTAAACTTGCAGGTGGACTTAATAGTAGTGCTTCGACTAAGTATTTGAACCTAAGTAAAAAAGTAAGTGATCAAATGGTTATTTATGTTTATACAAATACGGAAGTAAAGAATTTAAATATTACAAGTAATGAAGAATGTGTATGCGATAATGTTGATGTAATAGAATGTGAAGGAGCTAGTGTTGTAGTACCAAGTGAAAGTAATAGTAGTTCTACTTCTAATAATAGTAGTAGTGTAAGCAAAAATGATGAAGTAACAAAAGATAATGAAGTAACAAGTAATAAAGTAAGCGGTAAAGTAAATATTAATACAGCAACTAAAACTCAATTAACTTCTTTAAATGGTATTGGTGAATCAAAAGCCCAAGCCATTATTGATTATCGTAATAAAAATGGTAAATTTAAGAAAATTGAAGATTTAAAAAATGTTTCTGGGATAGGAGATTCTACTTATCAAAAGATTAAAGATAGTATTACAGTGTAATTATTTTTATTTTATTAGTTTTATTTTATTATTTAGTTTTATCTTTATTACTAATTATTTTAATAATAAGAGTATTTATAATCCAAATATGAATACTTTTGAATTAATAGTAAATGATTATGAATTTGATGGAAATAAACTTAGTTTAGAATTAAAGGGTAAGGAAAAGTTAATTGCTAATTACTATGTTAATGATTATGATGAGTTAATTAACTTAAAAGAAATGATTAAATATGGAATTAAAGTTAGAGTAGAAGGAGAATTAAAAGAACCTAGTAAGAATACTGTTCCATATGCTTTTAATTATCAAAAATATTTAAGTAATAGAAATATTTATTACATATTAAATATTAAGAAGATAGAGAAAATAAAAGATGAAAATTTATTTTATAGGATTAAAAATATAATAAATGAAAGAATAAATAAAATAGATAATACTGGTTATTTAGAAACTTTTATATTAGGAAATAAAGATATGATAGATAGTAATACTTATAATAATTATCAAAAAATAGGTATTACTCATTTATTTGCTTTATCTGGTATGCATATTGGTTTATTAAGTGGTTTACTTTTAAAAGGTTTAAAAAAATTTAAAGAAAGTAAAAAATATTTAATTATTTTTATAATACTTTTATTATATGGTTTAATGGTTGGTTTACCATATTCAATATTTAGATGTATTATCTTTTTAGGAATTAATTATCTATGTAAAATATTTAAGATAAATATAAGTTCTTTTAAAAAGTTATTACTTACTATAATAGTTATATGTTTAATAGATAGTAAAGCTATATATGATGTTGGTTTTATATATTCAGTATGTACAGTAGGGGGAATAATACTATGTGAAAGTTATCTTAAAAGTGATAATAAATTAATTGGTTTATTTAAATTAAGTTTAGTAGCTTTTTTATTTAGTTTACCAATATCTCTTAGTAATTTTTATGAAATTAATTTACTTAGTATTATTTTTAATATGTTTTATGTACCTTTGGTTAGTTTAATTATTTATCCTTTAAGTTTATTAAGTTTTATAATACCTCTTGTTTATCCCTTATTTAAATTATTTATTAAGATATTAGAAGTATCTAGTAGTTTATTAGTTAATATTAAAATATTTAGAATTTGTTTATCTTTTAATATAGGTGAAGTATTATTATATTATTTAGGCCTTATTATAGGATTTAAATTAAGTAAATATTATTTTATTTATATTTCTTTAAGTATTATTGTAATTGATTTGTTATTACCATATTTTGATAGTAGTTCATATCTTTATTTTATTGATGTAGGTCAAGGAGATTCAGCTTTACTTATAACTCCTTATCATAGAGAGTTTATTTTAATAGATACTGGAGGGATTAATAGTTATGTAAAAGAAGAATGGATGAATAGAAAAGATGAGTATTATGTAAGTGATAATTCCTTAAGTTTATTTAAAGCTTTAGGTATAAAAAAATTAGATTACTTAATTTTATCTCATGGCGATTTTGACCATATGGGAGATGCTAATAATATAATAGATAATATTAAGGTAGATAAAGTTATTTTTAATAAGGGATTAGATAATGAATTAGAAAGTAATTTAATTGATAAATTAAAAGAAATGAATATTAAGTATGATAAAGATTTATCTTATATAAAGTTAAATAATAATATTATGTATTTTTTAAATACTATAAATTATGATAATGAAAATGATAATAGTAACGTTTTATATATTAATATTTATAATAATAAGTTATTATTTATGGGAGATGCTTCTTTAGATAAAGAATATGATCTTATTAATAAGTATAAATTAGATAAGATAGATATTTTAAAAGTAGGACATCATGGTTCTAAAACAAGTAGTAGTAAAGAATTTATTGATAAGATTAATTCTTTGTATGCTGTTATTAGTGTGGGAAAGAATAATAGATATGGACATCCTAATAAAGAGACATTAAGTAATTTAAGTAAGTCAATAATATATAGAACTGATAATGACGGTAGTGTTATGTTTAAATTAAAGAAAAATAAGTTAGAAATAAAAACTTATAATTAAAATGAACTTTATAGAAAGATAAATCATAAAATATAGTAACATCGCTTTATGATAAAGTTGGTGATTAAATAAATGGAAAGAAGATTTCTTCTTTCTCTTTTTATGCTATAATAATTAAAGGTGATGCTTCATGAGTAATATTTATTTAATTAGTTCTAGTAGTATTCGCTTGATGGAAGACGAAGTAAATAAGATAGTAGGTAATAATGCTTATGAAACTTTTGATTTAAATAGTGTTACTTTAGATGAAGTAATAGAAGAAGCTGCTTATTTTTCTTTATTTGATGATAGTAAATATATGGTAGTTAAAAATGCTTCAGTATTTGGGGATTCTAATCGTGGGGGAGAAGATAAAGTTTCTAAGAAAGATAGTAAATTATTAAAATACTTAGAAGATCCTAATCCAACAACTGTATTAGTATTTACGATAAATGGTAAAATTGATGGTAAGAAAAAGATAGTTAAAACTATTAAAGATAAATATAATTATATAGAAATACCTGATTTAAAAGTATGGGAAATATATGATAAATTTAGTACTAGTTTAAAAAAAGAAGGATATAAAATAGATAAAGATACTTTGTACTATATTATTAATAATTCTTTAAATAATTATGACCTAGTATATAATGAAATATTAAAGATTAAGTTATATTATGGTATTAAAAAAGATATTAAGTATGAAGATGTCAAACATATAGTTAGTCATGTCTTAGAAGATAATGATTTTAAATTTGTTGATGCGGTAATGGCGAAGAAGATGGAAGATGCTTTTAAATTATTAGATGATTTATATTTACAAATGGTTGATCCTTTAAGATTAATGAGTAAAATAAATAGTAATGTTAGAAATACTTTACTTACTAAGAAATTAGTTAATACTCATAGTAAACAAGATATCATGAATTTATTAGGTCTTAGTATGCCTTTTATGTTTGATAAAATAGTTAATATTATGAATTATTATACGGAAGAAGAATTAGAAAAAGATTTAGTTTTGATATGTGATTTAAATTATAAAATAAAAATAGGGAAGATAAGTGATAAGTTAGCTTTACAATTAGTTATTATGCAAGTATGTAAATAAAAATGAGATTAGGTAATCTCATTTTGTCATTTCATAGATTTTTTCAGTATTTTTAAAACTTAATTTAGCAATATCTTTTAAGATATCTTGACCATATTTTTTAACTAAGGAAGCACCAACTTCATCTACTTTAGATGATGCTCCAAGTGGAAGAGTAATATTATACTTTTCACTTAGTTTTTTCATTTCCCTTAAGAAGATATAACGACTTATTATAGATGAAGCTGCTACGGACATACATTGATCTTCAGCTTTAGTCATAAATGTTATATTAGTTACTTTTTTTGGAACATTATTTAAATGCATATAATAACTTTTAGGGTTTTCAAATTGATCAACAACTATTTTTTCATAATTTGGTTCTTTTTCAACCATAGATAATAAACATTTATTATGTAAAATAGCTTTTATTTTATTCATATTAATATCAGTACTATGATAATCATTATATTCTTTATTAGATAATATTATGGTAGTATGAGGAATATTTTTGATTAATTCAGGAGCTATTTTAATAATTGTTTCATCAGTTAATTGTTTAGAGTCACGTACTTTTAATTCTTTCATATAAGCAATATTTTCTTTTGATACATATGATGCAGTAACAACTAATGGACCAAAGTAATCTCCAGTACCAACTTCATCAGAACCTATTGAAGAAACATTTATGAAAGTTTTCTTTTCTTCTTTTTTATCTTTTTTATTACTTTCAGTGTCAATTAAACGATTATTTAATACACGTTCTTGTTCTGTCCAGAAGCTAGCTTCGATATCAGCTCCGATACCTTGAAACATTACTTTACCTGATTCATATAAAGTAGTTACACAATCGAAGTCTTTTACTTGAAAAATAGCATAGGGGGGAGTCTTTTCACATTTCATGTCCTCATAATGTTTAATCATCTTTTCTTTAATATTATCACTTACTTTAAAGACAATTGTATGTTGTTTTGGTTTATCAAATTTCATATTACACCTCTTAGTTATCTTATCATATTTTACTTTTAAATTCATTATAATTATACTATAATTATTATAGGATGTGATGATATGTTACTTAGTTTAGATTTTAGTAATCCAGTTAGTATTGTTTTAAATGTTATAATATTATTTATATTGTTAGTAGGAGTATGGTCTGGATATAAAAAAGGATTTTTAGAAAGCAGTATTAGATTTATAGGAACTGTTTTAGCTATTATAGGAGCTTATTTATTTAAGAATCCTATCTCAGTATTTTTATATACTCATTTGCCTTTCTTTAAGTTTGACGGTTTATTTAAGGGTGTTTCTGTTTTAAATGTTATAATATATGAAGTTATTGCTTTTGTCTTATTATTTAGTTTATTAATGCTTGTTATTAAGATTGTTTGTAAAATAACTGGTTTAGTAGATAGATTATTATCATTTATTTTATTATTTGGTTTACCTAATAAAATACTAGGAGCTATAGTTGGTTTTATTGAATATATAATTATTTTATATTTCTTAGTATTTGGTTTAAAAGTAGGAGTTAACTTCTTAGGATATGAATTTAAACCATCACTTGCTGATGATATAGCAGAGTTACCAATACTTAAGAATACTTTTGGTGATTCATTAAATTCTTTAGATGAAATAACTTCTTTAGCAAGAGATTATGAAGATACGCAAAATAAAGATGAATTTAATCAAAAAGCTATTGATATTTTACTTAAATATAATGTTATAACCAAAGAAAATTTACAAATACTAATAGATAATGGTAAAATAACAACACCAATTGAGGAGACGAAAGAAAATGATTAAAAGTTTAAAAGAAGATGAAAAAGTTAGTGATGTTATTGGTAGTGGAGAATGGTTAGTTGATTTTAGTGCATCTTGGTGTGGACCTTGTCGAATGATTGAACCTCATTTAGATGAATATGGTAAAGATCATAATCTGTTAAAAGTAGATGTCGATTTATGTAGTGATGCAGCAGTGGAATACGGAGTTATGAGTATTCCAACATTAATTGCTTTTAGAGATGGAAAAGAAATCAATAAAAGTATTGGATATATTGATTTAGAGGAAATAAAAAATTTATTCAAATAAAAAAAGATTCTTAGGAATCTTTTTTCGTTGGACGATAGTATAATCTAACACCATCATCATCGACATCAATACGTCTTAAGTATTTACATGCTTCAGTACGAGCAATTTGATTTTTATTAGCGTAAATAACTTCCATAGTATCATCATTAGCACTTATTACAACCCAGTCTTCACCAATAGTAATACTTTTTATATCTTTAGTATTAGTTATTAAATGATAATTCTTTCTTTTAGCTTCAACTTCGTCTTTTTCACCAATGAAACAAGCAAGAGCTCTTATTCTATTAATTCTTTCAAGTATTTGTGGTGTTATTTCGTCTTTAATATATGTTTCAGCAGATTTACGTGGACGACGATAGGTTGCAGGTTGGTCGTTATAACTAATATCTCTTGGAGACATTAAAGCACGCCAATCTCTAGATGATATTAATAGAGCAGGGTAATGTTCACCAAAATCAGTAGTGAAGCTATGCTCAGGGTTATTTGGTACTTCTTGAAGCATTTGTTCTTCTTCGTCGTCATATAAATGAACGAATTGTTGCCATTCATCACCATAAACATTAACTGGTTCTCGAAATAAAATAGGATTTATTATTTCAAATTTATTTTCAAAGATAGCATTTTCTAAAATACCAGCTTTATTACAAACAACATAATCAATAGGACAATCATCATTAGTCGTCATATTGATCATTTTATCTGCTGCTAACTTAATTAATTCTACTATTTGAATCATTTCCTTAGTTTCTTCTTGATTTTCTGGTAATACTTTATTATTTTTACATCTAATACCATTTATCATAAGAACATTATTTTTTCTAAAGCAACTAGCACGAGCAATAAGTTCTTGTTTTTCATTCATTATTTTAATAACATAACCATCTTTACTTAGTAAACTATAAAAGAAAAAGTCATTTTCATTTACAGAGACAAAGAAACATGTTTTAGTATCAATACCACATGTAAAGATACTTGGATCATTGTTTTGATAACGTGATAGAGTATAATTACCTAATTTAACATTACAATCAAATGGTAAACTACTATAATTTAATCTTTCGCTTCTTACTGATAAATCAACTACTTTTTTTAAACGAGATTCAATTACTTCATCAGTTACTTTAATACCACTAAATTGGTTATAACTTATTATTTTAGATAAATTATCTAAACCAATTAAACCAATTATTATTTCATCAGCGAAACCAAATAAATTAGCATTTCTTATTATTTCACTTAAATTATTTTTAGTTAGATGATCTATTTCACATAAATTAACTATTTTATCAAAACTATTTATTATTTTAGCAATTGTACTAATATCAATATTATCGCTTATATAAGCCCATAATAAACCTTTTTCAATAAGTAGTTGTCTTAGTATTTCAAAGTTATAATCAGATAATTTAAAGATATTATATAAGTTAATACGACCTAGTAATCTTATTATTTTTTCACTTTGATACCAAGGTGTTATGTCTATGATATAGTTAGAGGCATTTTCTTTTGAATATTTAGGTGTGTTATCTAGGATACCTCTAAATGATTTATTATATATTTCGTAACTTTCTTGGATAGTATTATGAATGGCTTTAATACCTTTTAAATACTTAGTATATTTAGAACATTCTTGCCATTCAGTTGGAGTTAATTCAATAGCAAAATTAAAGATTAATTGATTGTTATCTAAAGTTAATTTACTTCCTTCACATTGTGACATTATAACACTTATTTCTTCAGCTAAGACTTGATCATAATGAGGTATGTGTTTTTTTATTTCTTGATATTCAGGACTTTCAATACTAGCATTTATTCTTTTACTAGCTGTTAAATAATTAACTGCTCTTACAAATAATTCTTTTTCTTCTGAAGTACGATTATTAAAAATATTATTTATTTTAGATTCATAGTTATTTTTTAAACGATTTTTATTTTTATTAGAAGTAAAATATTTATATTTTGGTGGTTCAGTAATATTTAAACCAAGAACTCTTTCTATTTCTTCTTGATAATTTGGTTTAAAGACTGCATAAATAAGGTCTTTTAATTTATCATCATCAATATTTAGTTCAGGAAATCTTTTAGTAATACGAGCTATAATAGAGTTTTTATTTATTTCAGAACTTAATAAATCTTTAATATATGTATCTAATGGCAATAATCTTTTTTTACTATCAGATTCAATAGCTGTTACATATTTATTTAATTTTTTTTCTTTAGTAGCTATGATTTTTTTTAATAAAGTTTCTTTGTACTTAGATGTACATTTTCTAATTATCTCTTTTAAATCAGCTTGAGCTTTTTGTCTTTTTTCTTTGT
>CANQOR010000037.1 GCA_947625535.1 uncultured Bacilli bacterium | reverse complement strand
ATATAAAAAATATAAAAAAACTAGATTTTATCTAGGTTAATTCAATTTTATTATTCAAAACTGTCAAAGTTGGGTAAAAGTGAAGATGAACTTAGAAGTAAGGGTTTATTAATTTCTTCTAGTAATGATGAAGTTAAGAAAGGTATTTAATGTTTACATATGGGTTTATTCTTTTTAATAGTTATTTAAAAGGTAGTATGGTATAATTTATTTAATAATAAGAGAGGTTTTATATTATGAATGGAGAAAACAATTTTGGGAACAACAATGGGAATCAGTTTAATGGATTAAATAATAATCCAAACGGAATGAATAATGGAAATTATTTCAATCAAGGAATGCAAGGTGGAATGCCACAAACACCTAATCCAAATCAAGGAATGCCACAAGCTCCTAATGTAAATCAAGGAATGCCAATGAATAATCAACAAGTTCCACCAATGCAAAGTGGAATGCCAATGAATAATGGTTATAATCAACCTTATGGTAATGTCCCTAATAACGAAATGGATCCTAATTATAATCAAATGCCAATGAATGGTTTTGGTAATGGTCCTATTCCACCTACTAATAATCAAAGTAATAGTAATAAAAACACAATTGTTGGAATTATTGCTTGTGTTGTAGTTATAGCTTTAGTAGTTGGAGTTGTTTCATTATTAGGTGGTGGCAAAAAATTAACTTGTGAAATGTCCGATGAAGCTTTTGGACTTAAGATGGAATCTAAACAAATTATCAAATATAAATCTAAAGGTGATTCTACTAATAAAACAACAATGACTATTACAAGTGAAGAAGAATTCTCTGATGAAGAATTTGATGAATTGGAAAAGAGTTTAAAAGAAAGTATTGATGATGGCGATAATGATTTTGTTTCTGGTCCTAAAATAACTAAGAAAGATAATAATACAATAATAGTAACTGGTATTACTAAAGAAGATTATACTGATTATACTTTTGATGAACTTAAAGAACATATGGAAGATATTGGTTATACTTGTAAATAAGAATAATTTTTAAAATTATTCTTTTTTATAGTGTTATAATAGGTTTATAAAGGAAGTGGAATTATGGTGAAAAAGAAAGATGAAGTAACAGAAGAAAATAATAAACTAAGTAATTTATTAATACCAGCTTTATTAGTAATTATTGTTTTATTATTAGTTGTTATTTTAATAATTGTACTTAAAGATGATGATATAAAAGAAAGGGCTTCTAATTCTAATACTAATTATAATGAAAAGTATGATGATGATTATTATGAAGTAAGTGAAACTACGGAAGAAGAATCTAGTAAATATATTTCGAAGGATAAAGCTTTAAGTATTGCTCTTAATAATGCTAAATTAAATAAGAGTGATGTTTATGATATTAGTGTTGAATTAGATTATAAATATGGCCAAACAGTATATGAAATAGATTTTGATTATAATAAGTATGATTATGAATATTATATAAATGCAACGACGGGAAAAATAATTCATCATTTTAAAGAATTAGATTAATTAAAAAAACCAAGTAAATTGGTTTTTTTAGTTTTGATAATTAATTTGTTGTCCTTTAATTAAGTCATAGTTTATTAGTTCTTTTCCTTTAATGTTTTCGTTATGAAGGTTAACAGCTGTTATTTGACTGTTTTCATATGTTGTGTAATAGTAAATACCTTTATCCATATTACAACAAGAACTATAGATAGTTATTTCATACTTACCTTCACCCATATGTACTAAACCTCTTTGTTGATCAACAGAACCTAGAATATGGAAGAATTGACTAATACTTTCTGATTCACTAGGACCTGATAAAGAATTCATTTTAGTATAAGTAGCTTTAACAAAACGAGATAAAGAATCTAAGCCACCTGGTAAATCTTTAGTACCCATTCCCCTACTATATAAATCAAAGTTTAATTTAGATGAGAAAGTATTAACTGGTTGTTCATTAGATAAATTAGTATAATTATTTAAATTAAACATATGAATATCAAAAGTTGGATTATTAGTAAGAATACCAACGGGATTATCATATACTTTTAAGCCTTCTTTAACAGATTCAACAGTTATAGAAGTTTCTTTATCAGCAATAATCCAATGTAGTGGTGATGCTGGTAGTTGGTCACTAAAATTAATATTAGCTATATTAGTTTCAGTTAATAGTTTTTTTACTTCATCAATTGTAGAACATTGAGATAATATCCAAGGAATAAATTCAAATGGAGCTATATTAACTTTATCTTCTTGTAAATCATGGTAATAAGCATTAGTTGGGAAGTTAAGACCAGCCATTCCTAGTCCTTTTTCATTAACGGCATCATAATATAGCGGATAACCACTTTCTACATAAGCCATACCAATTATAGCATGATGATTATCTAAGCATTTGCCGTTACGAAATTTAAACGGATAATTTTGAGGAGTTATAGTTACGGTTTCTTTGTAAGAAAACTCCAAATCTAAATTACGACCAAAATAATGATCTTTTGAATAATAAGTTGCTGCTGTACACATATTTTTTCCTCCTTTTAACTTACTTTTCAATTAAAGATAATGTCATTATTACATTTTCTTGACCTAATATTTGTTTTAATTCTTCGGATGATTTATTTATTACTTTACCTAATCTAGTATAACTCCAAGTATTAGAATTATAAAATAAAGTAATTTGATGAGATTGATATAACATTAAATCACCAGGTTCAGTTTTAATTTTAGTATCATTAGATGGTAAAGTAAAACCTAAATCCCCTACTTTTTCAAAATTATCATATTCAGATGCATTAACGACAATATCTTGTTTTAGTAATTTATTTATTAATTCTTGAGTTGCTTCGTTATCAACTAACTCAATAATTAATTCTTCGTTATTAACAGTTATTTTTAAATTATATGTCATAGTATTTTCTTTTTCCATTGATTTATTATTTTTAAATAAACCAATTATTATTAAAGTTATAGAAATAATTAATAAGATAATTATTATTATTTTTTTTAACATTTATTTAATCCTTTCTTACTTTTATTATATCATCTTTTGCAATATTACCAATTAATAATGATGAATTAGGATTATGTTTTAAAATATTATTTTGAACTTGTTTTTCATCATAGTTAGCATAGCAATATTTACATAGATGGTTACATGTATTATAAGCACCAATATCAACCATTTGAACACAATTACATTTATGTTCTTTACGAGCTTTCCAATTAGGGTATTTTTTACCAGTAAGAATATAAGCTAGCTCATGAGATAAACACTCACCTTCTTTAAAACCATATTCACTTAAGTTACGTTCTTCAAAACAGGTTTGAACTGTCATATGATGAGATAAAGCTATTTTACTAAAACTTTCACCAATAGTTTGATAATCTTTTTCAGTAAATGGTTGATAGTTAATTATATTTTGATTACGACGAACGTTTTTATACTCATCTAAAAAGGAAACAATTATTTGTTTAACATAACCATCTAGTAGTTCACATATTTTAGTGAAAGCTTTTTGATGATAGTTAAGATTATATTTAGGACTTATAAAAATAGGATCATATCTAAGATATAAGTTATCTATGCCAATAATAGAAGATAACTTTTTTATTGAAGCAATTATTTCTTTTTTAGAAGGAAGATTTGGTTCAATATCTTCTTTATAAGGAGTTAAAGTAACATGGAAGATAATAGGTTTTTTTATTTCTTTTAAGTAATTTAAGATAGGTAAAGGATTTTTAGTACAAAATAAAATAGCATCGACGTCATTAAAATTAATACGACTTATTAATTTAGGATTAAAGGGATTTCTTACATCAATAAAACCTTCATGATATCTATTCATAAACCATTTAGAATAAAAAGCTACTATATCAGTACGTCCACTTACATTTAATATCATTTTATTATACCCTCTTCTGTTATTATTTCACTAACTTTAATATCTAGTTTATTGGTAGGAAGATAATCATCTTTTAATAATGTATCATAAAAACAAACTCCTATAATGTATCCTTTATAATCTTTTAAGTAAGAATCATAAAAACCTTTACCAAAACCTAATCTATTTTTATGATAATCAAAACATAAACCAGGTATTATTATTAAATCAATATTATCTTTATAAATAATATTATTTTTATTAGAAGAAGGTTCTAAGATACCAAATGAACTTTTAATTAATTTATCATTTAAAGTATATTTATAAAAGATAATGTCTTTGTTTTCTACTTTAGGAAGACAGATTATTTTATGATTATTTAGAGCATAGTTAATTAATTCATCTAAGTTTACTTCTGTTAAAAGGCTTTTATATAAAGCAATTGTTTTAGATTTTTGATAGATAGAACTACTAATAATTTGATTAATTATTAGAGATGATTTTATTTCTTTATCAGGAATATTTTTTCTAATCAATAAATATTTATGACGAAGATTATCTTTTGTTTTTATTATATTTTTCATATTATCACTTACTTATAATAATTATATATTAAATATTTTAGATAGTTCTTCTTTAATATCATCAAAACAAAAGATAATTAAACCTATAATAACAATAATAGATACTAAAGAACATATATAAGATAAGATATCATTAGTAGTTAAGTTTAAGTGAACTAGAAGTAAAGGAATAAATAGATAAGCAACATTAAGAAGAATTTGGGTACGATATTTAATTATAAAGTTATTTCTTAGAATAATAGCAACTATTAAGTTAAAGAGTAATTCGATTAAACAAACACTAGGTATTATATAGTTAGTAATTATGGGACTTTTAATAGCTAGATACCAGATTATTAATAAAGCAATAATTATTAAACCATAACCACCTATTAGTTTAAAAATATTACGTTCACTTTTTAAGATACAATAAACAATAACATAGTTAGTTAATAAGCCTAAACTAGTATAAAATGTAAAAATAAAATGAGTAGATAGTAAGTTTTCAATAAAAGCTGTTATTAAGATAATAGTAATAGATAAAAATAAAGTTATTTTAAGTATTAAAGAATTAGTTTTAAACCAAGTATTAGTTGGAAAGTTATTTTCAGAAGCTTCCCCTATTAAAGTATTTTGACATAAAGGACATAGTTTATCTTTAGTATTAAATAAGATATTACAACTAGGACATGTTTTCATTCTTTAACCTCACTTACATCTATATACATTTTAATGTTATTATTTGAAAAATAACGACAGAAGTTTTTAATAATATCATTATTAACAAAACGATTAGAAATACCTATACATAAATCATTTTTATAAGAACATATAGTAAATTGAAAATCAGAGGTTGAGGTTAAGACACTAATGCTTTCAACATAATCTTCAATCTTTTTATCTAAAGAGATAATACCTAAGTTAGAGACACAAGAAGTATTACCATTAGTTATAAAGTGATCAAATAAACGTAAGACTGGTTCTTTAATAAAGATAGGAACAATACGACATAACCAATTCTTTTCTAAAGATACTAGTAAATTAACTCTTTCACTTAGTTTTTCAGCAGTTATTTTTTCTTTAAATTGTTTGTTAACATTATCTATAATATTCGTAATAGAATCATCTTTTTGATTAAATTTATAAGAGATAGTTGTTAAAGCAAAGAAGTTCATGGATGTAGTTGAATTAAAGTAAGGTCTTAAATCAACAGGTAAATCTATTTTAATATAACGGTTAAGTTCTGATAATTTTAATTTATCTTTAAAAGAATAGATTAAGATAGATACTAAGAAAGAAGTTAAAGTTGTATTATACTCATGGGCTAATTTAAGAACAGATTTTAAATCTAAATGACATTCTAAGTATCTAGTTTGATTTTTATATTTACGTCCTTTATATTTATATGCTTTTTCAGTATTTCGTTTAGGTAGATTAGTACGATGATAATACTTAGTAAAACTATCTTCAGCTTTTTCTAAAGCTGAATTTTTACTATGGCATTTAGCTTTTACTTTATATTTTAATGATACATAGTTAGTTATTAATAATTTAAAGAATTCTACACTACCCTTACCATCTGATAAGATATGAGATACTTCAAAGTTTATTTTCTTTTTATAATAAGAAACACGATATAAAAAGTCATCTGAATTATTATATATTTTAAAACAGATAGGTAGTTTTTCAATAGTTACATCATTCTTTTTATTTGTTTCATCTAAGTAATACCAATAGAATCCTCTTTTTAAGTTAACATTAAAATTAGGAAAAACAAGAATAGTATTTTTTAAAGCTGTTTGTAAAAGTTCTTCATCTATTTCATCTTTTAAGATAGCTGAATATCTAAATACTTTAGGTATTTTAGAATTAGAAGTTAAAGAATAAAATGTTCCGATGTTATCTAATTTATACCATTTCTTCATTGTTTCACCTACTTAAAAATATAGTAATACAAAGAGTATTATAACATAAAATAACAGATTATCGATGATAATCTGTCTATTTTATTTTTTACTTTGAAGTAAGATATATAAAGTATTATATAAAATATTATTAAATATTTTACTATCTTTAATTTTATTTAAATTATTTAATATTTGGTTATAATCTTCTTTACTTAGTTTTTGATTTTTTAATTCAGATAGTTGTAAGACTTGTCTAATAGTTAAAGAGAAGATATGAGATTCATTTTTAATTTCTTCAGTCGTCATATTATTTAAATTAGAGATATCGATATATTCATGATTAGATGTAATATTAGCTTGTTCTAATAAACCATTAATACCGAAGTTAATAACTTCTGGAAGTAAGGTTTTAAAGTCTTCACAAGTAAATAAATTTAAGAATAATTCTTCTGTAAATTTGTCTTCACCTAAAGTATTAAGTAAAGTTTTACTATTTGGTTTATCTAATAAATTATATTCATCTAATAAATCATATAAATTAAAGATAACATTTAAATCTTCTATTAAGTTATCACGTTGCCAGTTACTCATGATATTTAAAACTTCTAGGTAAAGTGGACGACTACTATCATTTGGTAATTCAAGTTTTTCACCCATAAATGGTTCATTATTTTTCCAATTAGTAGCAGCGTTAGAAACAACATCACTTATAAAATTAGATATTAAATATGTTCTTTGTAATTCTTCTTTAATAAGACGAATATCTTTATCAGCTTTATTTTCATCTTCATTCATTTCATTAGCAGCTAGTAAGATAGTGGTAAAAGATTTTATTTCTTCACTAGTTTTAATATCATCTTCATTTTTAAATGATGTTATACTATCAAAGAAGAAGACACTAAAGTTATTAGTATATAATTTCATAACAGGATTATTTAAGAAAAACTTGGTATCATTAGAAACTGATAAATCAACTTTCTTTATACCTGAATTAATAATATTTATTATTGTACCAGCTGGGTATGCATAAGCAAAAGTTACGATAATAAAGGAAACAAGGCCTATTAAAGCATTAACTATTTTATTATCAGGATTTTTAGATTCATAAGTATTATATGGTTCTTTTTGAATTAATCTAAAGATTAAACGTTTTAATAAATGATTAATAATAAATAAGATTAAAAAAGCAAAGAAGAAAGTTAGTAAACCTAAAGCTAGAGATGTTAAAAATTTAGTAAATGCTGTGATGGAATCAGTTCTAAGCCATTCATCTGGATTAATGTTTAAAGCTGCTAGTAGTTGTTTAGATATTTCATTAGACATATTATTACTAAAGTAATTAACTCTTATTCTTGTAACTATATAAGCTCCTATAAAGGTGATTATATTGGTAATTAAAGAGTAAATATTTTTTAATGTTTTTCTTCTTGAAGCAATTATTAAGTAAATAATTAAAATAGTAAGTAAAATTAAAGTACATATAATAGAAACAAACTTCATATAAACCTCCGTTAATTCATTAAGAAGATATTGGCAAATTCTTCGATAGTATAAGTTTTAGAATCGTCTTTTTTAGTTACATAAGAGTATGCATTATTATCTTCTGCTACTTTAAAGATTTCATCAGTCCATAGAACTGTACCTGTTTTAGTTATTTCTCTTTGAAGAGTACTACTACCATAAGAAGTTGTTCTTGCTGTTACGTTAATATATTTAAAACCACTATTAGGTTTACCATTATCTATTTTATAAATATATGTTTCATAGGTTTCTTCCCCTGCACCACCATGAAAGATAGCAATATAATCATCTGGGATTGAAACTTCTTTACAAGCAAATTTAACCCAATTAAAATGAGTTACTTTTTCATCACTACATCTGTAATTAGTAACTAAGATACCTTTTATATTATTATTAGTTTTTATTCCTACTAAAGGACGATTATTAAATAATTTAGCTTGTAGTGTATCAATAGTTAGTAAACAGATTAATGTAATTAGAATTATTAAGACTATTTTTATAACTTTTTTCATATTATACCTTCTTTATTAAATTTATTATACTATATTTTTTAAATATTTTTACATACATCTATCCATTTTTGATAGTTAGATGATTTTTCTAATTCGGAAATAGTTAGTTTAACAGCACTATTTGAACTGCCACAAGCTGGATAGATTATTTGATGACGTTTTAAAGATATATCTAAGTAGATAGTAACATTTTCATTGACACCAAAAGGACAGACACCACCAACAGCATGACCGATTAAAGTTTCAACATCACTAGCGGGGATCATTTTAGCTTTCGTATGAAATTCATTTTTAAATTTACTATTATCTATTTTAGATTCTCCAGCGACAACAATTAAGATTGGTTTATCTAAAACAATAAAGGAAAGGGTTTTAGCTATTTCATCTAAAGAACAATTAAGAGCACTAGCGGCTTCAACTACGGTTGCTGATGAAACTGGAAATTCCATTATATTATGTTCTAAGTGATATTTTTTTAAATGTTTTTGGGCTTTATTAAATGACATAGTATCCCTCCTATTAATTTATTATATCATAAGTGTTTTATTTATTTAGATATGAAAAAAGTAAATCAAATGATTTACTTATAATTTCTTATTATTTGGTATTCACTATGATCATTGTATTTTACTTTTTTAACTGTAATACCTTTACCATTATTAGCGTCTTTACCAGCTACAGCATCAGCAATTAAGGTATCTTGTTCATCAGCAGTTATTTCACCATTATTAGCTTCAATTAGAAGTCTCGCATAAGCATCAGCTTGGATATTAGTACCATCTGATGATTCGATAAATGAAATACTCATTTGATCTACTATATCTTCATCTATTTTATTTTGTTTTCCTACAGGAGTAACAATTAGGTATAAGTCTTCTTCAAATGTATAATAGTATTTGCCATCATGAATACTTAGTGATTCTTCAGATGCTGGTCCTAAACCAGAATTATCAACTATGACATCATTATAGGTATGAACTAATACTTCAATAGTATTCTTTTCAACATAACCTAGATTTTCTTCTTTCTTAGTTTCTTCTTTTGTTTCGTTATTATCTTTTTTAGTTTCATCTTTATTTAAAGTACATCCTTCTAAAGATAATAAGCAAGCTAATGTTAATAAGTAAATTATTATTTTTTTCATACATATCATCCTTATATCATATTGTTTTTTAAAACAAGGGTGCAAACAGTCTTAAGACAGCTTGCCAGATAGATTTTATAAAACCTGGTTTTATTTCTTTAGTAGTTAGTTCTTGACAGTCTTTGAAAGTACTTTCAAAGTCTTTATATATATCTTTAATAGCTTTAACGTTTTCCATATAAATACCATTTTCAAAATGAAGATATAAACTACGATAATCCATATTAATCGTACCAACAACACTTCTTATATCATCACTTAAAAAGACTTTAGAATGAACAAATCCTTTAGTATATTTATATATTTTAACACCATTATTATGTAAGACTTCAAAGAAAGAACATGTTTGGGTATAAACTATTTTTTTATCTGGAATACCAGGAACTATTATTCTTATATCGACTCCTCTTTTAGCAGCACGACATAGGGAATTAACCATATCTGTATCAATTATTAAATAGGGAGTCATAATATATAGATATTTTTTAGCACTATTTATCATATTTATGTAAACATCTTCACCAATTAAATCTTGATGTAAGGGAGCAACTCCATAAGGAATAACATAACCAGTATTTTGATTGTTTTTAAATTCATATTTAAATTTAGTTATATCTTTATCTTCATTAATATTAGCATTCCATAAAGTTAAGAACATAACAGTTAAATTCCAAATAGCATCACCTACTATTTTAATACCATTATCTTTCCAAACTCCTAAGTAGCTATTAACATTAATATATTCATCACTTAAGTTAACACCACCAGAGAAAGCTACTTTACCATCAATAACAGTTATTTTACGATGATCACGATTATTCATAAATATTCCTCTAAAAGGACTTAATTTATTAAAAGGTATACATTTAATATTGTATTTAGCTAGTTCTTTAGAATAAGTAGTAGATAACATAGCTATACTCCCCATATCATCATACATAATACGAACATCGACACCATTCTTAGCTTTTTCTTTTAGGATATCTAAGATACCATTCCACATTGTTCCTTCATTAATAATAAAGTATTCCATAAAGATAAATTTTTCAGCTTTCTTTAATTCTTTAATTAATTCTGGATAGAATAATTCACCAAATTTATAATAAGTTATTTCATTATTAGTACTTACATAGTTATCTGTTCTATTTATTAAGTATTGTAAGTTATCTAAGTTTTTATCATCTATTTCTTTAGCTATTTTTTTATCTTGAATTAAATATTTATTATATTCTTTTTCATATTTAAAGATATTTTTTAAGAGTTTATTTTTAGAATAGTTATAACCTAATGTAATTAATAAGATAGTACCAAATATAGGAAAGATTAAGATTAAAATCATCCATGGTATATCATTAGATAATCTAGTACTATTTTTTAATAAACCTAAAACAATTAAGATACTAGCTATATTATAGAATAAACCTATTATACCGATATATTTATAAAAGAATAATCTTATTAGAATAGCAAAACCAAATTGTAAGATAACACCTATTACAACAATTAAAGCTCTTTTTATAGCATTTACCATATTCATAACTCCTTTAATAAACTTATTATAACATTATTTTTAATCATTTTATAACACTATTTTTAATCATTGTTTTCTTTGGGAGTTAATTTTATTGTAAGAGGTTCTTTATCTGTTGCTACAGCTATAGCTGTATCAATAAAGTTATTAAGACTTTCTTGGTATACAAGAAGAATCTTTTTAGTAGTTTCTATTACTTCAGTTGGTTCAATACCTAGGAAGTTAGCAATTGCCTCAGTAGTATAATATTTTTCATCTACATAACCGAGTTTTAAAGATATGATAATAGCTTCTTTAACTGATAAAGTACTCATTAATTCTGCAAATGTTGGTGTTCTTAGTAAAGATAATATTTTTAAGTAATCTTCTTTAGTTAGAGATGGTTCTTTTACTGGGGATTGTTCTACTATAGGTGTTTCATTTTCACTTACAGGAGGTTCATCTACTACAGGTGGTGTTACTAGAGGTAAATCATTAGGTACGGAATTAGTTTCTCTTACTGGAGTTTCTACTAAAGGTTTTCTTTGACGTGGTTTTCTTGTTTTAGGTTGTAAATTTGGATTAGCTAGTAATCTTTTCATTTTAGGGACTAAACTACCATAGAATTGATTAGTTTGTTCTTTAGTTAATTTAGATGGGGTTGGATTATTTAAATCTTCTCCATATCTAATTCTAAGTAATTCTCTTTCTGTATCAGTTAGTTTAGTTATCATTTCATCTATTTGTTCTTTAGTATAATCACTAAAATATTGATATATAGTTTGTAATTTTGGCATTTCTTCATCTATCTCCTTATCTTTGGTATGACCATATTTACTTATATATGTTTTATATGGGTTTTTAGAATCCCGATATTTACTTCTAAATTCATCAATACTAGCTATTGAACGACTAGGATTGTTAGTATAGACAGCTAATTCTTTGACGTATTTAGATCTTCTTATTTTCATTAAAGCTTTAGCTTCTATTTGACGAACTCGTTCTCTAGTTAAGTTATATTTCTTACCTACTTCTTCTAAGGTTAAGGGACTTTGATCATTAAAACCATATCTTAACATTATAACTTCTAGTTCACGAGGTTTTAAGTTACATTTTTCAGTTAAAAAGACTTTTATAGCAGATTGAAAATTATTATTAATAGCAATATCTTCAGGAGTATCTTCGGAAGATGGAATAAAATCTTCTAACTCGGTATCATCTTCATCACCAATTAATGTATTGATACTTACAGTATCTACTTGTAATTTATATAAAGCTTTTACTTCAGGAAGAGATAAACCCATTTCGTTAGCTATTTCATTAATCGTAGGTTCTCTTTTTAGTTGTTCTTTTAAGGTAGTAACAGTTTTTTTGTATAACCCTATTTTTTCATACATATGAACAGGAATACGAACGTTACGAGATTTATCAGCAATAGCTCTTGTGATAGCTTGTCTAATCCACCAAGTAGCATAGGTACTAAATTTATATCCAAGATCAACATCGTATTTATCAACAGCAGTCATAAGACCAAGGTTACCTTCTTGAATTAAGTCTTGGAATGATAAACCACGACCAATATATTTTCTAGCAATACTGACAACTAATTTTAAATTACTTTCAATGAATATTTGACGAGCTTCATAATCACCAGTTTTAATTTTTTTAGCAAGATTTTGCTCTTCTGCTAAAGTAAGTAATGGTCTTTTACTAATCTCTTGTAAATACAATTTAGTTGTATCGTTTAAAGGTATGGCGTTATCTTCTAAATCTTCTTCTGTTTCTTTTTTTATTTCAATATTATTTATCATACAGTAAGCTTCTATAGCTAAGATTAATAAATTATTAGTAAATAGTTCTTCTACTTGACCTAGTTTTATTTGATTATAGTAGTTTTTAAAGATTATTTGAAGCATTTTATGAAAGATAGGATTTTGATTAATTAGTTCGATTAAGTAATCAGGAGTAATAATAAAATTATGACTTTCTAAGAAATCATTTAATTTAGTAAAAGATTTTATTACTTCATCAATATTATTTATATTAATTAAATAGTTATTTATGTAGTTATTTATAATAGTTAATGAATATTGGGGATTAGATAAATATTTTTTTACTTGTTCTTTAAGTAAGTTAGTTAATTTATTTTTGATATAAGTTTCATATGGTTCTAAACCTTTATAATTTATTTTAGAGTTATTTATTTCTTTTATAACTAGTTCATAATATGTATTTGGAGGAAGATTTAAGAAGGAATATTTTTTTTGAAGTTCATTTATTATAGGAAGCAAGATTTTATATATTTCTTTTGAATCTAAGTGCTTTATATCTTTAATAGTTAAGTTCATGTGATGCCTCCATATCTTTTTTGGTTAAGATATATTTTAACACTTTTTATTTAGCTGGTAAATAATTATTGAAATTAAAAAAAGTAAATTAAGGCTAATTTACTTTTGTTTTTTTATTTAAGGGCTTCTGCTACAGCAACTGAGACAGCAACAGTAGCTCCAACCATTGGATTATTGCCCATTCCAATAAGACCCATCATTTCAACGTGAGCAGGTACTGATGAAGAACCAGCAAATTGAGCATCAGAATGCATTCTACCCATTGTATCAGTCATACCATATGAAGATGGTCCAGCAGCCATGTTATCTGGGTGAAGAGTACGTCCTGTACCACCACCAGAAGCAACTGAGAAGTATTTACGACCAAGTTCATGACATTCTTTTTTATAAGTTCCAGCAACTGGATGTTGGAATCTAGTTGGATTAGTAGAGTTACCTGTAATAGAAATATCTACTTTTTCATGATGCATGATAGCTACACCTTCTCTAACGTCATTAGCGCCATAGCATTTTACTTTAGCACGAGGACCTTTTGAGTAAGGAACTTCTTTAACAATATTTAATTTACCAGTAAAGAAGTCATATTCTGTTTCAACATAAGTGAAACCATTAATACGAGAGATGATTTGCGCAGCATCTTTACCTAAACCATTTAAAATAACTCTTAGAGGTTTTTTACGAGCTTTATTAGCATTATTAGCAATACCAATAGCACCTTCAGCAGCAGCGAAACTTTCATGACCAGCTAAGAAAGCAAAACAATCGGTATCATCTGATAATAGCATTGCTCCTAAGTTACCATGACCTAAACCAACTTTTCTTTCATCAGCAACAGAACCAGGTACACAGAATGATTGAAGTCCTTCACCTAAGCATTTAGAAACTTCAGCAGCACTCTTAGCATTTCTTTTAATAGCTACAGCTGCTCCAACTGTATAAGCCCAACAAGCATTTTCAAAACAAATTGGTTGAATACCTTTAACGATGTCATATACATTAACTTTTTTATCATCACAAATCTTTTTAGCTTCTTCTAAAGATTTAATACCATTATCTTTTAGGAATTTATTAATTCCATCAATTCTTCTTTCATAACCTTCAAATAATTCCATTATAAAACCTCCTATCTTACTCTTCCCTAGGATCTATTACTTTAACAGCTTCATCGAATCTTCCGTATTTACCAGCAGCTGCTTCAATAGCTTCCATAGGTTCCATACCTTTTTTAATATTTTCCATCATTTTACCTAAATTAACATATTTATAACCAATTATTTCATTGTTTTCATCTAAACCAATATCAGTTATATAACCTTCAGCTAATTCTAAGTATCTTGGACCCTTTGCTTTAGTTGTATAAATAGTTCCAACTTGGCTTCTAGTACCTTTGCCTAAGTCATCTAAACCAGAACCAATAGATAGTCCATCTTCAGAGAAGGCAGATTGACTACGACCATAAACAATTTGTAAGAATAATTCACGCATGGCTGTATTAATAGCATCACAAACTAAGTCAGTATTTAAAGCTTCTAAGATAGTTTTACCAGGTAAAATTTCACCTGCCATAGCAGCAGAATGAGTCATTCCAGAACATCCTATTGTTTCAACTAGAGCTTCTTCGATAATACCATTTTTGATATTTAAAGTTAATTTACAAGCTCCTTGTTGAGGTGCACACCATCCAATACCATGAGTTAAACCAGAAATATCTTTTATTTCTTTAGCATTAACCCATTTGCCTTCTTCTGGTATAGGTGCATTTTCATGTTTTACGCCCTGTGCTACACAGTGCATTTTATTTACTTTTTCTGAATAATTCATTTAAACTCCTCCATTTTCTAATCATAAATAATAAATAAAATATATTTATAATAGTTGATTAATTTTTTTATCAACCATATTTTACCTACCAATAAGATTATACCATATCTCCTTAGTTTTTTAGTAAAAATTAAGTTATTTATTAAGATCTTTAATTAATTTAGATGGCATACTACGAGGACCTCTTATTGTAGTAAGACCATATTCTTTTAATTTATCTAGATTATATTCCTTTGGATTATATTTATTTAATAGTTTTATTTCCATTACTTTATTCATTTTAAGATTAGAATCTTCGTATTTATAAGGAATATTTATTTTAGTAACACTACATTTATACATAATAGATTGATATGGTTTAGTTACATATAAATAAACTATATCACCAATATTAATATTATTACTTTGTTTCCATTTTATTGTATCAGTATTATTAAAAGCATTAATTATATCATAGTAAGATGGATTAGCAGGAATAAGCCATTCTTTAGTTTTAACTGTATAACTATGACTTTCTTTGATATAAGTCATTATTTCTTCATCTTCTAAAGTATCATCTAAAGTAATAGTTATCCATTTAGTTTTATTCATGTGGTAAGCTTTATAAAAACCTTTTCTTTTTAGTAACTGTTTTATTTCTTCTTCATCTAGTTTAAGGTTTAGTACTTCAATCATTTTATGTTCTTTAGTTAATTTATTTTTATCAATATACATTATTAAACCATACCATTTTTGAGAAGTAGGATTTCTAAAGATACCAGAGGTATCATCTTCCCAAGGAAATTCTGGATAGTCATTAAATTCTTTAATAATTAAGGAAGTTATTCGGTTAGCTTGAGGAGTTATAAAATAAGTACTATCAGTACAATTATTTTTAATATCTAAAAGGAAGTTAGTAAATTCTTCACGGATTTTACTAACAAATTCACCTACTTGGTTAGTTACTCTAAAGTTAGTATATTCTTCATTAAAATCTAAATCATAGATATGTCCTTTTATAGTATTAGGTAAAGTTATAGTAATATCTATACGAAAAGAATTATTTAAGATATTTTTAGATATATGATATTCTTTATTTGATTTAGTAAAACCATATGTAATTAGTTTAGATGGATTAATAATACTTTTTTTAAATAGTTCTTGTTCGATATTCATAAGACACCTTCTTTAGATGATTATAGCATAAAAGGAATGTAATTAAAAAAAGAATGAAATAAATTTCATTCGCCAACTACTTTGTAGTTGGTTATTTTTGTTTTATAATATTTTTATGAG
>CANQOR010000036.1 GCA_947625535.1 uncultured Bacilli bacterium | reverse complement strand
TAAGCATACTTAAACTATTTTCATCCTTCTTACCATAAATATTAATTTTATTCTTAAATAAATTATTATAAGTATCTTCATCAATTACCTTATTATTAACCATCATCTTAGCAATAACTTTCCCACGATTAATAGCTTTATCATAATCAGTAATAGGATTATATTTATTTGGTGCTTTAGGAATACCAGCTAATATAACAGCTTCTTCAATAGTTAAATCTTTGGCATCTTTATTAAAATAATAATGACTAGCATTTTCTATTCCATAATTACCTTGACCAAAATTAATTGTATTTAAATATCCTTCTAATATTTCATCTTTATCATACTGAACTTCTAATCTTAAAGTTAAAAAAGCTTCTTCTATCTTTCTTTGCCAAGTTTGATCAAAATCTAAATACATATTTTTAATATATTGTTGACTAATTGTCGAAGCTCCTTCTACAATATCTCCACTTATAATATTATTATACATTGCTTTAATAATTCTTAATATATCAAAACCATGATGTTGATAAAACTTCTTATCTTCTGCACTTAAAACAGCATTAATTAAATTAGGAGATATATCATCTAAAGAAACCCATTCATTATTCCCAGAACCTTGATAAATAAGTTTTTCCATATCGTCATAAATATAAAACTGATTGGCGTTTTTAATATCCAATTTAGGCGATAAATAAGCATAACTAAATAAACCAATAACTCCTATAATACTAATAATTACTAATAAACAAACTAACTTAAATATTCTTTTTATAATTTTCATATAAACACCCATTACTTAGTATTTAATAAAATAAAAAAAATATAAGTGCAAACTATATAATATTATGTTATAATCACAGGCAAAAGGGGAGAGTTATATGAAAAAGTTAATATCTTTAAACTTATACAAAGATAATAAACTAGAAACTTCCTATAATAAAATTAATGCTATATATCAAAATAATACTTATACATTTATTATTGATGAAGTAAAAACAAGTATATCTAATAATTTATTTATAAGAGAAAATAATGAATTTAAATTTACTTTAGATATATTAAATAAAGAATCTACATACTTATTAAAAAATAATAATATGTTATTTGACGTTGATATAATAAATTTATCTTCTAAAAATGAAAATAATAATATAATATTAGAATATAGATTATCAAGTAATGAAAACGATATGAAAATAGAATTAATTAATGAAGGTGATTTAAATGAGTAGTTTTATAGAACAAGAACAAAATTATATAAAAAGTAAAATTAAAGAATGTGGTTATGATATAGATGAAGTAGTCTTAAATATATCTTCACGTCCAGAATTTGGTGATTATCAATTTAATGGTGCTATGTCAATGGCTAAAAATTATAATAAGAATCCTCGTGAGATAGCTAATGAAATAGTTGAAAAGATAAAATTTGATAATAGATATCAAGATATTAATATAGCAGGACCAGGTTTTATAAATATTACATTTAGTAATGAATCTTTAATAAATCATGTTAATGAATTATATAATAATATTAATTTAAATTATGAAAATGATAATCCTAAGACAATCTTTTTAGATTATGGTGGTGCTAATGTAGCCAAAGCTTTACATGTTGGTCATTTAAGAAGTGCTAATATAGGTGAAGCTTTAAAAAGATTAGCTTCTTCCCTAGGTAATAAAGCTATAGCTGATGCTCATTTAGGTGATTGGGGTAGACCAATTGGATTAGTTATGTTAGAAATAAAAAAAAGACATCCTGAATTACCATACTTTGATAATAATTTTAATGGTGAATATCCTAAAGAATCTCCAGTATCAAATGATGATTTAATGGAAATATATCCATTAGCAAGTACTAAAGCTAAAGAAGATGAAAACTATATGGAAGAAGCTCGTTTAATGACTGCTTCATTCCAAGATGGTAATCCTGGTTTAATGGCCTTATGGCATCATATTATGAACGTATCTAAAACTGATATTAAAAGAATATATGATCGTTTAAATACCACATTTGAAGTATGGGAAGGTGAATCAGACGGCAATAAATATATTCCTGAAATGACGACATATTTAGAAAATCAACACATTGTTGAAGAAAGTGAAGGAGCTAGAATAATTGACGTCAAAGAAGAAAACGATGATCACGAAATACCTCCTTTATTATTAGTTAAATCCAATGGTAGTGCTTCATATGAAACAACAGATTTAGCTTGTATATGGGAACGTATGCAAAAATGGTCACCAGATGAAATATGGTACCTAACAGATGCTCGTCAAGCCCTTCATTTTGAACAAGTTTTTAGAGCAGCTAAAAAATCTCATATCGTTAAAGATACTACTAAACTAGAATTTATCCCTTTTGGAACAATGAATGGTAGTGATGGTAAACCATTTAAAACAAGAGATGGTGGTGTAATGACTTTAGAATCACTACTAGACTTAGCTAAATCTGAATGTGAGAAAAAAATTCTACCTAATATAACAGGTGAAGAAAGAGATAAGATAGCTGATATGGTAGCAATCGCTGCTGTTAAGTATGCTGATTTAATTCCATATCGTTTAACAGATTATAACTTTGACCCTGTTAAATTTAGTGATTTACAAGGTAAAACAGGACCATATCTTCTATATTCAACAATTAGAATGCGTTCACTCCTAAGAAAAGCAGATGAAGTTAATATAAGCTATAAACAATATACTAAAATAAATAATAAAATAGATCGTGATATTATAATATGTTTATTAAGTTTAAGAAGTGTTTTAACTAAGTCAATAAATGTTAAATCACTAAATGATATAGCTGAATATTTATATAAAATAACAAACTTATATAACAACTTATATGCTAATAATCATATTCTTACAGAAGAAGATAAAACTCTTCAAGAATCTTGGCTAGTCTTAACAAAAACAATATATGATAACAATTTAAAACTATTGAATATACTAGGAATAGAAGTACCAGAAAAAATGTAGAATTAAAAAATTTAAAAAATTTAAAAAATTCTATTGTCATATTAAAAAAAATATGTATAATGGTGTCTAGTGAATTGTTTGGAGGCATTAAACATGAAATTAAAAGATTTAACTCAAGCTGAAATTGAAGCTATGTCCTATGATGACTTAGCTATGATGATATTAACAGAAACTAATCGTCAAATGAAGATAAACGAACTATTTAAAGAAGTATGTAATTTAGTTGGTTTATCAGATGACGAATTTGTCGATAAATTACCTGCATTCTTAGATATACTATCTACTGATCATCGTTTCATTATGTTAGAAAATGGTTTATGGGATTTAAAAACTAAACATTCTACTAAAGTTATTATCGATAATGATGAAGATGATGAAATTGAAGAAGATATTGATTTAGATGATATCGAAGAAGAAGAGGAAGACGAAGAAGAAAAAGACATCTATGCTGATGATGAAGATAATGATGACTTAGCAGACGATGACGATGATTTAAAAGATTTAGTAATCATTGATGAAGATGAAGAAACAAGTGGCTTAATGTAACCATTTGTTTTTTACTTTTTTAATCAATATGATATAATACAAAACGAAAGGCGTGAAAAATCATGTTTGAAAGATTAGAAGCGATAGAACAAAAATACGAAGAATTAACTAAAGAATTATCTAACCCTGAAGTATTAGGTGATTATAATAAGTTAAAAAAATTATCTAAAGAACAAAAAGATTTAGAACCTACTTATTTAAAATATAAAGAGTATCAAAAAGTGGTTAATAATATTGCCGAAGCAGAAACATTACTTGATGATGCTGAAATGGGTGAAATGGCTAAATTAGAATTAGAAGAAGCTACAGCTAAAAAAGAATCTTTAATTAGTGAATTAGAAATATTATTAATCCCTAAAGATGAAAATGATGATAAAGATATAATTATGGAAATAAGAGGAGCAGCCGGTGGTGATGAAGCCAATATCTTTGCTGGTGACTTATTTAGAATGTATTCTCGTTATGCTGATAAAGAAGGTTGGAAAATAGATGTAATTAACTCTGAACCAGGAACCGCTGGTGGTTATTCCCAAATTGAAGCTAAAATAAAAGGTGAAAATGTTTATTCTAAATTAAAATATGAATCTGGTTCTCATCGTGTCCAAAGAGTACCTGTTACTGAATCAAATGGTCGTATTCAAACTTCAACAGCTACCGTATTAATAATGCCAGAAGTTGAAGATGTTGAAATAGATATAAATCCAAATGACTTAAGAATCGATGTTTATTGTGCTACTGGACATGGTGGTCAAGGAGTAAACACAACACCATCTGCTGTAAGAATTACTCACTTACCAACTAATACAGTTGTTACTTGTCAAAACGAACGTAGTCAATTACAAAATAAAGCTCAAGCTATGGAAGTCCTAAAAGCTCGTTTATATCAAGCAGAACAAGAAAAACAAGATGCTTTAGTAGGTAACGAAAGAAGAAGTAAAATAGGTACAGGAGATAGAGCTGAAAAAATAAGAACTTATAACTATCCCCAAAATAGAGTAACAGATCATCGTATCGGCTACACAACTAATACTTTAGATCGTGTTATGGACGGAGACTTAGATGGTATTATCGAAGCTCTAATAACTGAAGACTTACAAAGAAAACTAAAAGGAGAATAATCTCTTTTTTTAGAAAGAAGAACTATCATGACCGAACAAGAATATTTAAAAAAATATCTTCATCCTAATGATAACTACGAAGAAGCCTTAAAACGTCTTAATAATGGTGAACCAGTTCAATATATAGTAGGTGATGTTGAATTCTATCATCATCTAATAAAAGTAAATAAAAATGTCTTAATACCTCGTCCAGAAACAGAAGAACTAGTTGAAAAAACAATTAACTTAATTAATAAAAAATTTCCAAATGAAATAAATATCTTAGATATTGGAACTGGTAGTGGATGTATCCCAATAGCTTTAAAAAGTAATATAAAAAATT
The DNA here is from genome assembly GCA_947625535.1 of uncultured Bacilli bacterium. Taxonomy (GTDB): domain Bacteria; phylum Bacillota_I; class Bacilli_A; order RF39; family UBA660; genus Coprovivens. Next base: position 12,218 of record CANQOR010000036.1, on the reverse strand, counting down.
CTCATATTGATGCTATTGATATATCTAAAGAAGCCTTAGATACAGCTATAGAAAATGCTAAACTTAATAATCAAGATATTAACTTCTATATAAGTGATATTTTTAGTAATGTAAATAATAAATATAACGTTATAATAAGTAATCCTCCATATATTAGAGAAGATGAAGAAATAATGCCTATTGTAAAAAATAATGAACCTCATGTTGCTTTATATGCTAAAGATAATGGTTTATACTTTTATAAAGAAATCCTTAAAGAAGCCCATAATTACTTACAAAAAGAATATATAATAGCTTTTGAAATAGGTGAAGAACAAGGACAATACATTACTAATATAGCTAAACAATATTTTCCTAAATCTAAAATAATCTTAGAAAAAGATTTAAGAAACTTTGATCGTTTTATCTTTATCACAAATGAATAAAATAAATAAGTATCACCCAATATTATATTAGGTGATATTTTAAAATGAAAAAAATTTTATACATAATATTAATTATAATAGTTCTATCTTTCTATTTAACTAATCAAAATAATCCTATTATACCTAGTAATTCAATCAGATTTCGTATCATAGCTAATAGTAATTCTAATATAGATCAAACTACTAAAAAACAAATAAAAAAAGACCTAGAAACATCTTTTTTCCCTCTATTAGATAAAAGTAAATCTCTAACTGAAACACGTAATATAATAAAAAATAATGAATATATCATCAAAAATACTTTAGATTCATATAATATACCATATACAATAAATTATGGAACTAATTACTTTCCTAAAAAAACATACAAAGGAATAAACTATGATGAAGGTCAATATGAGTCATTAGTTATATCACTAGGTGAAGCAAAAGGAAATAATTGGTGGTGTGTTATGTATCCTCCATTATGTTTACTAGATATGAATGATGAAGAAGAAGATTATAATGAAGTAGAATATAAATTTTATATTCAAGAAATAATATCAAAATTAACATCATAATCATAAAATTATCATTTTCAAATTGACAAAATTAATTGTTAATTATATAGTAATTTTAACAAGGTTACATATAGAAGTATGAGTGTGATAATATGAGACAATTAGTCATTCAAGGTGGCAACGAACTAACTGGTGAAATAAAAATAAGTGGAGCTAAGAATAGTGTTGTTGCTTTAATACCTGCTGCTATTTTATCAGATGAAGAAGTTACATTATATAATGTACCTAACATATCTGATACTAAAGCATTAATGGATATTGTAGAATTACTAAATGGTAAAGTACAATATCAAGATGAAATTATGAAAATAAATACTAGTAATATAGAAAATAAAGTGGTACCAGAAGAATTAAGTAAAAAACTAAGAGCTTCTTATTACTTTATGGGTGCTTTATTAGGTAAATTCCATTATGCGGAAATATATTTTCCAGGTGGATGTAATATTGGTTCAAGACCTATTGATTTCCATATAAATGGTTTTAAAAAACTAGGAGCAGAAGTTACTATCGAAGGAAATAAATATATATTTAAAGCTGATAAATTAAAAGGAGCTCGTATATACTTAGATTTTGCTTCTGTAGGAGCTACAGTAAATATTATGTTAGCAGCTGTTAAAGCTGAAGGAACAACTTATATATCTAATGCTGCTAAAGAACCAGAAATAGTTAATATAGCTACTTTATTAAATAATATGGGAGCTAAAATAGTAGGTGCTGGTACTAGTGAAATAAAAATAGAAGGAGTAAAAAAACTACATAAAGCTGTCGTAGATGTTATTCCTGATCGTATAGAAGCTGGTACATATACTATAATAGGAGCTCTATTAGGTAAAAATTTAAAAATAAGTGGTATTATTGAAGATCATATTGATGCTTTATTATCTAAATTAAAAGAAATGGGTATTGATATGAAAATAGATAATAATTCTATAGTTATTAATCATCCTTCAAAATATAAATCTATAAATGTTAAAACTTTAGTATTCCCAGGTTTTGCTACTGACTTAGGTCAACCTATGAGTGTTCTATTAACTCAAGCAGAAGGTATATCTATCTTTGAAGAAACAATATATGAAAATCGTATGGGACATGTTCAATATTTAACTAAAATGGGAGCTAACATCAAAGTAAATGATCGTACAGCTATTATTAGTGGACCTACTAAATTAACAGGTAAAGAGGTAGTAGCAACTGACTTAAGAGCAGGAGCTGCTATGGTAATAGCTGGTTTAATTGCTAAAGGAACTACAACTGTAAATGAAATAGAACATATCTTAAGAGGATATGAAAATATAGTAGAAAAACTAACAAATGTTGGTGCAAAAATTACAATAAAAGAAGCTTAGGGAAATTTGACATTTCCCTTCTTTTTTGATAAAATGCTAAATATGTTGTGGTGCATTATCCTAGTCACAAACATTATTTGAAGGTAGGGCTAAAAATCTACCAATTGTACTGATATGACACTTTGTATATCTGCTTGATTCGCCCAGATTCGGGTGGATATATAATTTAAGATTTAAGGACCAGTTATAATGGCATATAACAATATCCTTTTATCCCGTCAGACGTAAAGATCCAACACGTGCATGTCGTGAGTGGTTATATGGGATAGCAATTGAAAATATAACTGCAAAAGCGAATAAGAATAATCACTATGTGTTAGAGAAATTCTCTAGGGTGTACATATTATAAAGTTTGAAGTGCGGACTAAGTGGTAATCGAGTAATCGAACCGGTAACATTCGATTGATTCCTTTAAAGAGAAATCGCCAGAAAGTAATTGATGGTAGGAATTAGAGAAATTCAACTCGACCAAAGCCGTAAAATTAATTTATAATATTACCATAAATATTTGAATAATTACTTTATATAAGGAGAGTTAATATGAAGAGTAATGTTAACTGGATATATAAAGTTTTTTTATTATCTTTTATACTTTCTATAGTATTTAGTAGTGTATCAACTATTATATCTAATTCCTTTAATAATATTATTCTAGGAATCATAATAATTATTGTAATATCAATTGGTATAATATTTGATATGGTAGGTGTTGCTGTCTTAACTAGTAAAGAAGCAAACCTTCATGCTAAAGCTTCTAAGAAATTAAAAGGTGCTAAAGAAGCTATATCCTTGTTAAAAAATTCAACTAAAGTATCTTCTATATGTAACGATGTTATCGGAGATATTTGTGGTATTGTAAGTGGTAGCTTAGGAGCTGTTTTAACTTTATCTATATCTAACTACTTTAACTTTAATCTTACTATCACAACAGTCTTAGTAACAGCAGTTATTTCTGCTTTAACAGTAGGTTTTAAAGCAGTATTTAAAGGAGTAGCTACTAAAAACGCAGATTCTATCATATTTATGACTGGAAAAGTTATTTCTTTATTCAAAAAGAAGTAAAATAAACAAAAAATACAAGATTAAGACTTGATAAGTTAATTTCTTGTGATATAATACATAAGACAAAGGAATTACTATGTCCTAAAATATAAGACATGGCGGAAGGAGAATAAAAATGAGAAAAGATATACATCCAGAACTAAAAGATTGCAAAGTAACTTGTGCTTGTGGTGCTACATTTATGACAAAATCAACTAAAGATGAAATTCATGTAGAAGTATGTAGTGAATGTCATCCTTTCTATACAGGAAAACAAGGAAAAGCTAAAAAAACTGGTTCTGTAGAAAAATTTAATCGTAAATATGGTTATGATCAAGAAGCTGCTAAATAGTGGCTTTTTTTCATTTTTTAAAATATATGTTATACTATAAATAGGGTGGTAATTATGGGTAAAAGAGTTCAAGAAAAATTATCAACAATTGTTAAAGAAGTAAAAAAAGAAACAGGTAAAAATAAAATATCTATTTTATTAGATATTATGAATTGTAAAAACAAATATCAAGCTAATAACCTAGATTATTTGGCCTTTCAAATGTATAAATTAAATAACAAAGAAAGAGATACTATCTTAACAAATGGTATTAATGAAATACTTATAAAAAAATATAATAATGAAGAATATACTACCTATTTTGATAATCGTGAACAATTTTTACCAAAATTTCATCGTTATCTATTAAGAGATTACTTAATAATTAATGATAATGAAGAATCTTATCAAGAATTTAATGCCTTTTGTAAAACTCATCCTAGTATTATAGCTAAATCACCTAATAACTTAAGTAAACCCCTAATATATAAACCTAATAACAAAACTATAAAAAAAATATATAATGAATTATTAGAAAAAAAATTAACTATTATCGAAGAGACTACTAAACAATGTAATGAATTATCTAAACTTCATCCATACTCTATAAATACAATTAAATTTATTACTTTAAATAATAATATAATAGCAGCATACTTAGTAATAGGTAATAACAAAAAAGAACTAAATAATTTAGAAGAATCAGGTATGTTTGCTCCAATTAACTTAGATACAGGTATTATAGATTATCTAGCTATAGATAACAAAGGAGAAACATACGATAAACATTTACTAACTAACGAATCTATTTTATGGTTTACTATACCTAAATGGCCTCGTTTAAAAAGATTCGTTACTTCATTAACTAATGAAGTAAAAGAAGTAAAATATGTTGAATGGAATATATCTTTAGATAATGATCCTTATTTAATAAGTGCTTCTAGTAAACCAAATCATTATCTATATCAATTACCTATTCATCGTCAAGATAATACAGGTATATTACCATTATTTCAAAAATATATGAATAAAAAAGGAGAATAAATATGAAAGTAGCTATTGCCACTGACCATAATGGTGTTAATGAAAAAAAAGAATTAATTAAAAGAATAAATGAAATAGAATTTATTGATTTAAGTACAGATAATACTCCTATAGATGATTATCCCGATTTTGCTTTCCGTGTTTGTAAATCAGTAATTAATAAAGAAGTAGAATTAGGTATCTTAATGTGTGGTACAGGAATTGGAATGAGTATTGCAGCTAACAAAGTAAAAGGTATTCGTTGTGCTCATTGCTCTTCTATAGAACAAGCTCGTCTAGCTCGTGAACATAATAATGCCAATGTTCTTGCTTTAAGTTATAAACAAGACTTAAATGAACTAGAACAAATGATAAAAGAATTTATTAATACTAAACCTTCAACTGAAGAAAGACATATAAGAAGAGTTAATAAAATCATAAACTACGAAGAAGGTACATATAATGAACTATAAAGCTTACATATATGTTGTAACACTATTAATGAGTATTTATGCCTTATCAGGAGTAAACTTTGATAGATTTATTAAAACCAATAAAGCTATTGAAGCTCGTTTACTAGTTATCCTAATTAGTTTAGCTACTAGTTACCTAGTAACAAACTTCATAACTGATTTTATAAATGTAAGCAGTATCATAAAAGGATGATCTGTTTGAATAAAAAATTACTCTATATAATAATATTTTTAATACCTATAACATTAATTAGTTTCTTTAAAAAAGAAACTAATTTTATTATACCTAAAAATAATGAAGTACCTAAAGATATTAAAATAACGATAACTAAAAATAATCAAAAATATGAATTAAATTTAGAAGACTATGTCATAGGAGTAGTAGCTGGTGAAATGCCAGCTTTATTTGAAACAGAAGCTTTAAAAGCTCAAGCAATTGCATCTCGTACATATGCTATAAACCAAATAATAAATAATAAAGATTTAATAGCTACTACTGCCGATCAAGTATATCTAACTAAAGAAGAAATGTCTTTAAAATGGCAAAATAAATATGAAGAATACTATAATAAAATAAAACAAATAGTACTAAGTACTAAAAACTTAATAATGTATTATAACAATGAACCTATTAAAGCTTACTATTATTCTATGTCTAATGGATATACTGAGTCTTCTATAGATGTCTTTAATGAACAATATGATTACTTAAATATAGTTTCATCCCCTTGGGATGAAAACAACTCTAAAACTATTACCATAACTAAAGAAGAATTCTGTACTAAATTAAATATAGATTGTCCTAATATAATAATTAATAACATAATCAAAAACAAATCAAATAGAGTATCAGAAATAACTATTAATAATAAAACATTTACTGGTCCTAAAATAAGAAAATTACTATCCCTAAGATCTACTGATTTTACAATAGATATAAATGATAATATAACAATTACTACTAAAGGATATGGTCATGGTGTAGGTATGAGTCAATATGGTGCTAATAACATGGCTAAAGAAGGTTATAACTATGAACAAATACTTAAATATTATTATCAAAATGTTGAAATAGCTAATATTTAAATGTATATTTCTATCTTTCTTGTCCACACTTAATATTAGAAAGGTGATAAAATGACAAGAAGAAAATTAAAAGACTGGGTAATCCCTGCTTTAGGTTTATTAGTTCTGCTAGGTGCTTTATTTAGTTATTATTTAATAAACAATATTATAAACGAAAACCTAGTACCAGACGATTCCTTAGTAACAGATGTCCTAGTAGATAACACAATTGATGTTCAAAAAGAAGTAGAAGTAAAATTAATTAAACCATATAAAGGAGAAAATATTACTATTAGTAAATACTACTATAACAATAATGATGATGAAACTCGTCAACAAAAATCATTAATTAAATACCAAAACATCTATATGCCAAATACTGGTATATTATATTCATCAGATAATGAATTTGAAGTAATATCTATATATGATGGTAAAATTACTTCTATTAAACAAGATGAAATACTAGGTAATATAATTGAAGTAGAACATGAAAACAACTTAGTAACAATCTACCAAAGTGTTAAAGATGTTAAAGTAAAAGTTGGTGATACTATAAAACAAGGTACTATCTTAGCTTTAAGTGGACCTAATAAACTAGAAGAAGAAAAATCAAACTGTCTTCATTTTGAAGTATATAAAGATGGTTCTTTAACTAATCCCGAAGAATTTCTAAAACAAGCTGAATAATAATGCTTGGTAAAAGAACAACCATTACTATTCAATTTATTCAAGATGGAATAATTGTTTATCATCATAATAAATTAAATACCTATCATTTAATATCTGTTGAAAACTATAAATTTATTAACAAGCAATTATTCTATGAAGAACTATCAAATATCATAAATGAAAACAATATAAATAATCATCTTCTAACAGATAATATAAATATTATAATAGATAATACATATACTAACTTAGAACTAGATAATATAAAATCTATCTTTAAAGAATTATCTTTTAATAAAATAACCTTTATTAACCTAATAAATATCTTTCACTTAAATAAAAATGAATTACTAATAGATATATCTAATAACATAATTAAGATATATTATAATAATGACATAATAAATATTAATATTTATTTTAATAAATATAAACAATTAATTAGTATTTATTTAAAAGAACTACTAAAAAAAGAAAATATTAATATAATAAAAGTATTTGGTGATTATAAAGAAATAAATAATATAATTACTTACTTAGAAAAAACAATTTTTAAAGAAATATATTCTTATTCTTATCCAGAATTAATGCCTATTAAATTATTAACATAATGTTATAGCAAATTAAATATATTAATGATATAATTAAGTCATGGAGGATGATGAATATGAAATATAATATTCGTGGTGAGAAAGTTACAGTTACTCCGTCTATGAAAAGTTATATTACTGAGAAACTATCCAAAATGGATAAGTATTTTGAAAACCCAGACGAGATTAATGTAAATGTCCTTGCCAAAATTAAAGGTTTAGAACAAATAATTGAAGTTACTGCCTTAACTAAGAGATTCACTCTAAGAGCTGAGGAATCTAATGAAGACTTTTATGCAGCAGTTGACTTAGTTATTAATAAACTTGAAAGACAAATTAGAAAGAATAAAGATCGATTAAATAGAAAATATAAAAATGTTGAAAATTTAGATTTTAATTTTAATTATGAAGATGATGAAGACGAAGAAGAAAATGTAAGTACTATTGTTAAAAGAAAAAACATCTCTATGAAACCAATGGATGAAGAAGAAGCTATGCTTCAAATTGAATTACTTAATCATGATTTCTTCGTATTTAAAAATATTGATGAAGAATGTGTATCTGTTCTATATAAAAGAAAAGATAACAACTATGGTATAATTAATATGAAATAAGGGGCTAAGCTCCTTTTTTTATTGACTTTATGATAATAAGTAATATATATTAAAAACAAAGAACTAAAAATAGATACTTTTTAAGAGAAAATTGCATGAAATATCCTCTTAATGGTTGAATTTAATAGTAAAATAATATAAAATATTATATGCGCGAAGAAGTAAAGTATGTAACTTTCATGCTTTGCTTAAATTTGGTATAATATAACAAGTGGAGGAATACGAGATGGGATTTTTTAGAAAATTAATTGACTCAGAATACAAAGAATTAAAAAGATTTGAAAAAATAGCTAATGAGATAGATGCTCTTAGTGATGAAATGGAAGCTTTAAGTGATGAAGAATTAAGAGCTAAAACTGATGAATTTAAAGCTGAATTAGAAAAAGGTAAAACACTAGATGATATTATAGTTCCTGCATTTGCAGTAGTAAGAGAAGCAGCTTACCGTGTTATTGGTGAAAAACCTTACTTTGTTCAACTTTTAGGTGGACTAGCTATTCACTATGGTAACATAGCTGAAATGAAAACTGGTGAAGGTAAAACTTTAACAGAAACAATGCCTACATACTTAAATGCTTTAACAGGTAAAGGTGTTCATATCGTAACAGTTAACGAATTCTTAGCTAAACGTGACTCAGAATGGATGGGAAATATCTTTAGATTCCTAGGTTTAACTGTTGGTTTAAACATGCGTGAAATGTCTTCAGAACAAAAAAGAGAAGCATATAACTGTGATGTTTTATATTCTACAAATAATGAAATTGGTTTCGATTACTTAAGAGATAACATGGTAGTAAGAGCATCAGATAGAGTACAAAGACCATTAAACTTCTGCATTGTCGATGAAGTTGACTCAATCTTAATTGATGAAGCAAGAACTCCATTAATTATTTCAGGTGGTAAATTCGATTCTAAAGATTTATATACTTCAGCAGATAGAGCTGTTAAAAAACTAAATACTGATGATTATACAGTAGATGAAAAAACAAAAAGTGTATCACTTACAGATAGTGGTGTTGAAAAAATAGAAAAAACATTCCATCTAGATAACTTATATGATTTAGAAAATGCTGTTTTAGTTCATCATTTAAATCAAGCTTTAAAAGCTAATTATGGTTTTAAATTAGATGTTGATTACGTTGTTGAAGATGGTGCTGTTATCATCGTTGATCAATTTACTGGTCGTTTAATGCATGGCCGTCAATTTAGTGATGGCTTACATCAAGCTATTGAAGCTAAAGAAAATGTTAAAATTAATGAAGAAACTAAAACAATGGCTACTATTACATTCCAAAATTTATTTAGAATGTATAACAAATTATCTGGTATGACAGGTACTGCTAAAACTGAAGAAGAAGAATTTAGAGATATATATAACATGTATGTTATTCAAATACCTACTAATAAACCAGTAATAAGAGTAGATTATCCAGATTTAGTATATGCTACTGAAAAAGGTAAATTTGCTGCTATTATAAGAAAAATAAAAGAAATACATGAAACAGGACAACCTATTCTAGTCGGTACTATTTCTGTTGAAAATAACGAAAAACTAAGTGCAATGCTTAAAAAAGAAGGCTTAAAACATGAAGTCTTAAATGCTAAGAATCATGAAAGAGAAGCTGAAATCATTGCTAAAGCCGGTGAAAAAGGTGCTATTACTATTGCAACTAACATGGCTGGTCGTGGTACCGATATTAAACTAGGTGAAGGTGTAGTTGAACTAGGTGGTCTATGTGTAATAGGTACAGAAAGACATGAATCACGTCGTATTGATAACCAATTACGTGGACGTTCAGGTCGTCAAGGAGATCCTGGTATGTCACAATTCTTCGTATCATTTGATGATGATTTGATGCGTCGTTTTGGTACAGAAAAAATTAAACAAATGTTAATAAATGTTGGTTTTACTGATGAACAAGCTATTCGTTCTAAAACATTTACTAAGAGTATAGAAACAGCTCAAAAGAAAGTAGAAGGAAACAACTATGATACTCGTAAATCATTACTTGATTATGATAACGTAATGAATGAACAAAGAGAAATTATCTATTCTCGTCGTAATGAAATACTAGATCAAGAATCAATATCAGAAAGAACTCAAGCTACATTTGATAGTAATATTGCTAATTTAGTAGATAGTCATATTGAACCAGAAGGATACTTAACAGATGATGATAAAAGCGAAATCATTGAATACTTAAATACTAACTTAATTAAAACTACTAAGTTAGAAGTATCTGAAATTGAAGATATGAGAAGTGCTGAAGAAGTAAAAGAATATTTAACTCAAAAAGTAAGAGAAGACTATAAAGCTAAAACAAAAGGTATTCCTGAAGAAGTAATTAATGAATTTGAAAAAGCAATTGCTTTAAGAGTTATTGATGAAGCTTGGATAGATCATATTGGAGCTATGGAACATTTAAGAGAAGGTATCGGATTACGTGGTTATGGTCAAACAAACCCATTACAAGCTTATACTATGGAAGGTTATGACTTATTTGATGAATTAATGACTAGTATTGAATCTCGTATTTCAATCTTCTTATTAAAAGCTGAAGTAAGACAAAATACTGAAAGAAAAGATCAAAGAAATAATAAAATAGTACATGATACTCACTTAAAAACAAAAGGAACTCCTATCAAAAATGATAAAAAGGTAGGTAGAAACGATCCATGTCCTTGTGGAAGTGGAAAGAAGTATAAGAACTGTTGTGGTAAATAGCCCGTAAAATAAGGGTTTGCGAGATTTTGAGAAATGAAAAAAATCGCAAAAAAAGCCAAAATGTTTGTAAAATGTTTGTAATTTTTATAAAATGTTTGTAAAAATTGGCTGAAAACCTTATAAATAAAGGGATTTCCATTTACAAACAAATTTATAAACTATAAAGATAGCATTCGATTGCTATCTTTTTTCTGTTCATTTAGATAAAAAAATAAAAATAATTGATAATATTAGAAGTTTAACTTTACATTAAACAAACATTTTTATAAATAAAAGAATTTAAAACAAATAATTTTATAAGATATATATGATATACTATATTATAATAATGGTGGTGATGATGTGAATAATGATTTTGGTGTAGTTATCGCTTCTCCGATAAGATGGGCTGGTTCAAAGAAAAAATTATTAAACGAAATGTTAAAAGTTTTTTTTGTACGAGAAAAGAATAATTATATCGAACCATTCTTAGGATCAGGGGTTGTATTAATTAATGTGCTTAATAACAATTCCATCTTAAAATATAAAAATTTTTATGTTAATGATATTAATAAAAATGTGATAAATTTTTATATTACAATAAAAAATAATGTAAATGAACTGATAAAAAGTATAAAGAAATTGGAAAAACAATATAATGCATATACTTATGAAGAAAAAGAAAAAATGTATTATGATATGAGAAATAAATATAATAACGCCAAGACAAACGAAAAAAGCAAGACAGCTATATTTTATTTCCTTATGAAAGCTGGTTTTAATGGGGTATATAGAGAGAATAAAAAAGGAGAATTTAACGTTCCTTTTGGTAAAAAAGATAAAATTAATGTGAATTACAATAATTTAATTCAAATATCTAATTTAATTCAAAAAGTTAATTTTTATTGTATGGATTATAGTGATTTTTTTGAAATGCTGAAAGAAAAAAATGTATTTGATAATTCTTTCATATATTGTGATCCTCCATACTTACCGGAAGACAAGTGCATAACAAAAAGAATAGATATATATACAAAAGAATCATTCAATCATGAAGAATTTTTTAATAGTGTAAAAGAGTACAATATATGTACTATGATATCTTTAGCAAGAACAGAGAGAGCAGATCAAATATATGGAAGAGAAACATTTAGAAGAGTGTCCGTTTCCAATATTGTAAGAACCATTAATCCAAAAAAGATTTTCACTTCAGAGGAAAGTGCATATATTAATTATAAAATTGAACGATAGATAATATATAAAAGCCAACAAAGCAAAATATTGTTAAAATATTTACGTTAGTGTAAAGAGTTTTGTGGTAAAAATATAAGAAAAGTTGAATTTATAATAAATTTGACTTTTTTTATTATACAA
>CANQOR010000035.1 GCA_947625535.1 uncultured Bacilli bacterium | reverse complement strand
AGAAACATAAATACTATTATAAACATACTTATTGCAGTTTTTCTGAATAAAGCGGAATTCCAAATAAAAATTAACGACATATATTATTTTTTAAATTTTTTTCTTGCATTTTAATTTAATAAGTATTATTATTTTCTAAAGGGTGTAGAGAAGTGGCAAAAGATTTAGTTATTAACAATGTAAAGATTAAAGCAACTGAAGCCGATAGAAAATTTCATCGTGTTATTTCTATCGTTAATTTTGTCGTTTCATTTTTATTATTAAATGTTTTGTTTATATAAGAAGATTTTCCTATTGGGATATCTTCTTTTATTTTTGCTTACTGCACTCAATTTTTTAAGGAGGAGTTTATGGAAAAGAAAAAAATGATTTTGGATGTCAACGAGAAACCAAGTATTGGCAAATGGATAGTATTAGCTATTCAACACGTATTTGCTATGTTTGGGGCCACAATTTTAGTTCCTATTCTTGTTAATCAAGCTGCTGGTGAAACAGTATTAACTATTCCTGTTGCTTTGGTTACATCAGGTATTGGAACGTTGATTTATATTTTATGTACGAAAGGAAAGTCACCAGTTTACTTGGGTAGTTCATTTGCTTTTATCGCCCCAATTGCAGCAGCTTATGTTGTAGGTGGTATAAGTGGTGCTATGACTGGTATTATGGTAGTTGGTCTAATCTATGTATTAGTAGCTATTATAATTAAATTGGTTGGTAAAGATTGGTTAGATAAGTTATTACCACCTATTATAATTGGTCCAATGATTATGGTTATTGGATTTAGTTTAGCACCTAGTGCAATATCAAGTATTGGAATTGCTGAAGGAGCTGTAATGAATTGGAAAGGTATTATAGTTGCTTTAGTAGCTTTCTTAGTAACTGCTTTAGTTATGACAAGAGCTAAAGGGTTCTTTAAAATAATTCCATTCTTAGTAGGAATTGTATCTGGTTACATTGTAGCTGTATGTTTTGGCTTAGTAGATTTTACTGCTATTAAAGAAGCTTCATTCTTTAGTATGCCAGCATTTGTTATACCTTTTGTTGATTATAAGTTAAATTTTGCAGCATTGTTAACGATTGCTCCAATTGCTTTTGTTACAATGTGTGAACATATTGGAGATCATACAGCATTAGGTAATATAATTGGTAAAGATTTAATAAAAGATCCAGGTTTAGATAGAACTTTACTTGGTGATGGTCTTGCTACTTTTGCTGCTGGTTTATTAGGAGGTCCTGCTAATACTACATATGGAGAAAATACTTCAGTTGTTGGTATGACTAAAGTAGCTTCTGTATGGGTAATTGGACTTGCTGCTATATTTGCTATAGTAATTGGTTTCTTAGGAAAGTTTACTGCTATAGTTAGTTCTATACCTAATCCAGTATTAGGTGGTGTTTCATTATTACTATATGGATTTATTGGTATTAACGGATTAAAAGTATTAATGAAAAATAATGTAGATTTTGAAAAACCTAAAAATGTTTTAATAGCTTCTACAATGTTAGTGTTAGGTTTAGGTGGAGCTGTTATATCAATTACTAGTGGGGATTTAAATATTCCTATTAAAGGAATGAGTCTTGCAGCATTATTTGGTATTGTATTAAATTTAATAATACCTGATGATGTTGAGGAAGATGTTTCTGAAGAAGAAAGTATTGATGTAGAAGATAAACCTGCTAAGGTTAAAAAAACTACTGCTAAAAAAGTAAGTGTTAAAGAAGCTAAAACAGCAAAGAAAACTACTAGTAAAAAAAGTACTACTAAAAAAAGTAAAAAATAATGATTTAACTGGAGGAATGAAATGAAAGCTATAGAATTAAATCATCCATTAATAAAACATAAATTAGCTATATTAAGGGATAAAAATACAGGGACAAAAGAGTTTAGAGAGTTGATTAAAGAAATAGGAATGTTTTTATGTTATGAAGCAATGAAGGATGCTACTTTAGATCGTGTAGAAATAGAAACACCTATTAAGAAGATGGTAACTGGTAAACTTAATGAAGATAAGTATGCCTTTGTTCCTATTTTAAGAGCAGGTATGGGTTTATTAGACGGTGTTATAAGTGTAATACCTAATGCTAAGATTGGTCATATAGGAATGTATCGTGATGAAGAAACATTTGAACCAGTTAATTATTTTTTTAAGGTACCTAAAGATATTGAGAAAAGAGAAGTAATTATATTAGATCCTATGTTAGCAACGGGAGGATCAGCAATTGATGCAATTGACTTATTAAAGAGTAAAGGCGTTAAGAAGATGAAATTCATTTGTATTATAGCTGCTCCAGAAGGAATTGTTAAAGTAGAAGAAAAGCATCCTGATGTCCAAATATATTGTGCTAGTATAGATGAATATCTTAATGATAATAAGTATATTGTTCCAGGACTTGGTGATGCTGGAGATAGAATATTTGGGACAAAGTAAAAAATCGATTTTAAATCGATTTTTTTTATGTTTCAAAGAATTGTTCATACCATACTAGGAAAGTATAAACGTTCCATACTTTTTTATAGCAATCTTTTTTACCAGATTTATGTTGTTCTAGTAATTTATTTATTCTTTTTACATCAAAGAATTTATGAGCTGTTGGAGAATTAAATTTAGTTTTTATTTCATTATATAAATCGTCTTCTCTTATCCATTCTCTTAAAGGAACTGGGAAACCTAGTTTCTTCTTTTTATATGATTCGTTTGGAATTACTCGTTTAGCTGCTAAACGTAGTGCTGGTTTAGTAGTTTCTTTATTTATCTTAGCATATACTGGTAATTTACTAGCTACTTTAAATACTTCTTTATCTAAGAAAGGAGTTCTTGCTTCTAGACCAAACATCATAGTGTTACGATCTACTGCATGTAAGAAGTCTCTAACTAACCAGAAGTAAAAATCTATTACTTGTCTTTTAACAGTATTGGAATTATTTTGATATTTTTTATAGAATGGAGCAACGATATCTCTTGTATGTAGTTGATTTTTATCATTACATATTTTCATTGCTTCTTCATCACGGAAGACACGTCCTAAACCAATATTATAGTTTTCTAATTTTTGACCACGACGCCAGATGAAGTTAAAGCCTTTTACTTCAGGGAATAAACCAGCTACACAAGATGCAGCGTGACGAATGAAATATGGTATTTTCATGTACCAACCTTGGTCTATTTCTTCACGATAGGTGTTATATCCTCCGAAGAATTCATCTGCTCCTTCACCAGATAAAACAACTTTTACATCTTTAGAAGCTATTTCAGCAACAAAGTATAAAGCTATTGCTGATGGATCAGCTAATGGTTCATCCATATGATATTGAATTTTAGGAAATGCTTTTATATATTCTTCTTTAGTGATTTTTTTAGATTTGTTAGTTATATTTAATTTTTTAGCTAAATCTTTAGCATAAGATATTTCATCATATTTAGGATTATCATAACCAACAGTATATGTTTTATCTGGGCGTGCTAAAGATACTAAGTATGATGAATCAATACCACTAGATAAGAAAGAACCTACTTCAACATCAGCTATTTCATGATGTTTAACAGAGTCTTTCATAGCTTTTTCAATATCATCAGCTATTTTATCTAAGTCATTATCTGTTTCATTAAATTCTAGTTCAAAGAATTTTTCAATTTTTATTTTACCATCTTTATAAGTTAAACTATGACCTGGTTCTAAACGATAAACTCCTTTAAAGAACGTTTCTTCTGTCGGAGTAGAATTAAAACATAGGTATGAAGATAAGATACGTTCATTAAATTCTTTTTTAAAATCAGGATGATCTAAGAAGGCTTTTATTTCTGAAGCAAACATGAAGGTTTTATTGTTTTCATAATAGTAGAATGGCTTAATACCCCAACCATCTCTAGCACAGAATAGTTCTTTTTTATTGCTATCCCAAATAGCAAAAGCAAACATACCACGTAATTTAGTAGTTAATTTACTACCCCATTCTTCATAACCATGAACTAGTACTTCAGTATCAGAAGATGTTATAAATTTATGTTTATGTTTTTTTAGTTCTTCTCTTAATTCGACATAGTTATATATTTCACCATTAAAGACGATAGCTATTGTTTTATCTTCGTTATAGATAGGTTGATCTCCTGTACTAAGGTCAATAATTGATAGACGGCGATGTCCTAGGGCGCACTTATCATCTAGATAAAAACCTTCAGCATCTGGGCCACGATGTTCTATACGATCTGTCATGGCTTTTAAGATCTTTTTAGATGGTTTTGTTTCACTTATATAACCTGCTATACCACACATATTATCACCTATTTTCCTAAGACATAATTATAATAGTCTGTTTCTATAATCATTTTACTTACACTATAACTATTAGCAGCTTTATTATTAATGCTTTTTACATAAGCATCTATATCATCTAGTTTTTTACCTTCTTTTAAGGTGAATTTTTTAGAAGAACTACTATATGAACCATAATCAGTTACCCAACTACGATTTGAGAAGATAGCTATACCTTCATTATTAGTACTTAATATATCTTTACCAATTATTAATCTTGAATCATATTCAATACCAAATAAATTTAGTAATGTAGGAAGAACATCTACTTGACTACCTACTTTATCTACTACTATTGGTTCTTCTATTTGGTTATTCCATAATATAAAGTTACTTCTATTTACTTCAATAATACTATCTTTTTTATATGTAGCTGCTTCATTCATTTCATCTATTGTTAATGTATATGGATAATGATCACCTACTAAGGCAATTACTGTATCGTCTAATTTACCTGTTTCTTCTAATCTAGCTATTAATGTTTCAAGCATTTTATCTAGTTCTACTTGAGCCGCTAGATAGTATTTAACTGGATTAGAATATGGTAAATCTTCAACTAAGTCAAAGTAATGACGACCAATATTATCACCTGAGTTATATGGTGAATGACCACTAACTGTAACATAGTATGTAACGAAGTTTTTATCTTTAGTCATATAGTCTTTATATGTTTGATTAACCATTTCTGAGTCATATGGTAACCAACCACAATCAAGACGTTTTTCTAAGCCATTACCACATCCCATGTAGTTATAAAAACCTAATGTTTCCATAGTTACATTTCTTTGATAGTAAGTATAAGTCCAATCATGATAACTTTGAATATTATAGTCATATTTAGAGAATGAATTACCTAACGCATACTTGATAGTTGGTGTAGTCTTTTTCCATGTACTTAGGACTCCTTGAGTAGGAATTAAACCTGTTGTAGCTTGGAATTCTCCCCCAGTAGTACTAAAGTATACTGGAGAATAGAAATTATTAAAGACAAAACCATTATGAGTTAGTTTATATAATGTAGGTGTACGATCTTTATCAACAGCTATTTCGTTAAAGCCTTCTGCTAAGATAAAGATTAAGTTTTTACCTTTAAACATTCCTGTATATTTAGTTTTATTTGTTGGAGTTTGTTTAGTCATATAACTATTTATTTTAGTTATACTACTATTATTAGATGTTAATTTAGTAAAGTCTATATCTAATTCATTATTACCATATTCTATATCTGTTGGTTCTTCTTGGATAGCTGGTGGAATATATGGTGTTTCATCTTCTATAATAATTTCTGGGTCATAACCGACAAAAAGTCTTTTTATATCTACTTTAGTATAAGTTAATAAACCAAAGCGATCTATAATAGCTATTTGATCATCTATATTATTATATAAATCATTAGTATATTTAGTAGTTTCATTAAAAGGAATTAAGAATAAGTATGTTGATAAGTATGAAACTATTAACATACCTAAAAATGATAAACTACTAGTAAGAGTATATTTAGAATTATCTATTCTTTTAACAAAGATAAATGTTAGAATCATTGGAATTATTAATACAATAAAACCAAATAAATGGGAAAATATAGCATCTTTTATGATAGCTGTAAAGTCTAGAGCTTGATCGGCTAATCCTAATGAAGTAAAGGAAAATGGGACTGAAAATAATTGAAAAAATATAAATTGTACTTCATAGTAAACAGTTAATATTATAGTAATAATTATGTTTATTACTTTATTTACTTTACTAGGGAATGATTTAGATAATAAGGTAAATAGTAAGATAAATGGTAAAGTAAATATGGCCATATATATTAAACCTATATTAAATATATTTTTAGTCATTGTATATTTTATAACTAGTTCTAAATAAGTTAGAAGTATTACAAAGTATATAAATGGATGTATCTTAAAATTTTTCATTAGAACACTTCTTTCATATTTATATATTATACCACATATTGGTTTTAGATATTTAATATTACGACAAAAAAAGATATTATTTTTTAATATCTTTTAGTTGTTTTTTAGTAAAGTTAATTGGACTTTTTGTTTTGTTAAATCAATACTATCTACATAACAAGTTATTATATCTCCAACATGTAAAATATCATTAGGGTTTTTAACAAATGATTTACTCATTTTTGATATATGAATTAAACCATCATCATGTAAACCAATATCAACAAAGGCTCCAAAAGAAGCTACATTTCTTACTGTACCTTGTAGTTCCATACCTACTTTTAAGTCTTCGATATGTAAAATATCACTTTTTAAAATAGGAGCTTCTAATTCGTCACGAGGGTCTAAACCAGGATTTAATAGTTCTTTAATTATATCTTGAATAGTATATATATCTGTATTTAGTTCTGTAGATAATTTAGAAGGATTTTGTTTTTTTAAAATATCTTTAAATGTTTCAGTATTAAGGTCTTTAATATCAAGTTTTAAGGTATTTAGTAAGTTGTTAGTTAGATCATAACTTTCTGGATGGATACCAGTTTTATCTAAAGGATTAGTTCCATCTGGAATACGTAAGAAACCTATTGATTGTTCATATATTTTATCAGTCATACCTTTTATCTTTTTTATTTCTTCACGAGAAGTTATTTTCTTTTCTTCTTTGTATTTATAGATATTTTCGATAACAGATTTAGTTAAACCAGAAACATATTTTAAAATACTTTTAGAAGCAGTGTTAATGTTTACACCAACAGAGTTTACAACTTTAGATGTTGTAAAGTCTAGTGCTTCACTTAGTTGTTTTTGATTTACATCATATTGATATTCTCCGACACCAATAGATTTAGGATCTATTTTAACTAGTTCTGATAGAGGATCTTGTAAACGACGACCTATTGATACAGCACTACGTTTTTCAACAGCTAAATCAGGGAATTCTTCAATAGCTAGTTTAGATGCACTATAGATAGATGCTCCAGCTTCTGAAGTAATAATATATTTACAAGGTAGTTTATAATCATTAATTAATTCAGCACAGAATTTTTCTGATTCACGAGATGCTGTTCCATTACCAATAGAGATTATATCTACTTTGTATTTTTCAATTAAGTTTTTAACTATTATTTTACTTTGTTCAATGTATTTTTCTTGGTTATTATTTAAGAATGGTTTAATAACAGTTGAATCTAAGTATTTACCTGATGGATCTACTATAGCTAGTTTGCAACCATTGACATAACCAGGATCAAAACCTAGGACTGTCATTCCTTTAATAGGTCTTGTAAGAAGTAAATGTTCTAAGTTTGTACCAAATGTTTCTATAGCTATAGTTTCAGCTTTTTCTGTTAATTCACTACGTATTTCTCTTTCAATACTTGGAAGGATTAATCTTTTTAATGAATCTTTAATACTGTTTTTAACTAATTCAGTAACAAATGAATCTTTATTTTTAATTAGTTTATTTTCTAAGTATGATTCAATAGCATCATTATCCATATCTATAGATACTGATAAAACTTTTTCTTTTTCACCTCTATTAAGAGCTAAAACACGATAATGTTTAATATATTTAACACGATCTGTAAATTCATAATACATTTCATATAATTTATTTGGATCTTCAGCATCTTTTTTTATTTTAGAATTGATAGTACCATTAGCAAAGACATTGTTTCTTATCCATTTACGATATGAAGCGTTATCACTTATCCATTCAGCTATTATATAACCGGCTCCTTCTAAGGCACTATTTGTATCTTTAACATTTTCGTTAATAAATTTTTTTGCCATTTCTTCTAAGGAACCTGTTGTAGGGAATGACATAATCATTTTAGCTAATGGTTCTAAACCGTTTTTAATAGCTTCAGAAGCTTTAGTTTTCTTTTTTTCTTTGAATGGACGATATAAGTCTTCTACTTCTGTTAATTTGGTACATTTTAAGATAGCTTCTTTTAGTTCAGGAGTTAGTAAGTCTTTTTCTTCAATAAGTCTTATAACATCTAGTTTACGATTTAGAAGGTTTTCTTGATACTTATATTGTTCTTCTATAGCTCTTATTTGGTCTTCATTTAGGTTACCAGTTTGTTCTTTACGATAACGGGCTATAAATGGTATTGTAGCTCCTTCAGCTAACATATTTAGTACTTCTTTTATTTGCTTTTCTTGTAGTCCTAGAGAAGTTACTAGGAAACTAATTACTTCTTCCATAAATTTATAATCACCAATGTTTATTATATCTAATTACTTAGATTTTTGCTATAAAAAAAGAGAATTATTCATTCTCGTTAGGTTTTTCTTTTGGTTCTTTATTATTCTCTTTTTTCTTCTTTTTACTTGGTTCTGGTTCTTCCATAACAGGAGCACTATTAGCAGATTCTTCTATTACTTTAGTTATTTCTATAACACCAGTTTTTTCCATTTCTTCATGGTAATTCATTGCCATACCTATGACAAATATATATGATAGTAAGTAAACCCATAACATTAAAATAACGATGTTAGCTAAACTACCATAGAATAGTGAATAGTTCGCATAATGGGAAATATAATATGAATAAAGGGTTGTTACAGCTATCCAACCTATTGTGGTAAAGATAGCACCACCATTAACGTTACGACTAGGTATTTTTTTATCTGGAGCCATTGTATATATCGTCTTTATAAAGAAGAAGATAATAACCCAAGATAATGGTCCACTTAAGAAATCTAAGACTTTAACTACTATTTCTGTTGTTTCTGCATCTAAGTTAAAGTAATGAATTAATTCTATTATAGTTTGACCAAATAAGGGGAATACTAAGATGAATAAAAATAGGAAGACAATTACTAATTCCATAGTAATAGCTTTTAATCTTCTTTTAAAGAAACCTGAATCTTTTATATTATAAATGGTATTAGATGCTACTATGATAGAAGCCATACCATTACTTGCTATAAAATAACCTATTCCTAAGGTAATAAAGAAGGTTGGAGTTATTTTAGTAGCTGTTATTATAGGAGTTACTAAGTCAGCAACATCTTTACTTAGAACATTAGAAATAAGAGTTTGAACTAAGTTATTAGAAATATTTAAATAGGAACAAGCATATCCTATTAAGGTTATAGTAGGTACCATAGAAAGAAATAAAAAGAAAGCTATTTGACCTGGTAATATAAGCATTTCAGGACGCCAAAAGGCATCCCAAAATCTTTTAAAAAATGATTTATGATTCTTTCTTTTCATTTTCTTCTTCTATTTCTTCTTTTTTATTACGCATATCTTCTACTGATTCATTGATAGCATCTTCAATAGTTTTCATTTCATTTAGAATCATACTATATCCAATAGCAGCACCATGTTCATATGGAAGATTTTTAAATTCTTTGTATAGTTTTCTTATATAGCTTACTACTTGTTTCTCTTGATAACCTACTAAATATATTAAATATTCATTACCATCTGTTCTCATTATATCAGTATTATCTAATTGAGTTTTAATTAGAACATTAGCAGCAGCTTTTATTTGAGCATCTCCTTGTTCATAACCTAAAGTATCATTTATTTTTTGAACTTGATTTAAATCGATAATAATAGTTGCTTGAGGATAGATAGTATTCTTATTCCAACTACTAATATTTTCATTTAAGTAGTTACGATTTTTTAATGAAGTTAATTGATCTATATACTTCATTTTATCTTCTCTTTTTATCTTCTTAGCAATTTTAATTCGTTTAGTAGAACGATAAGCTAAGTAAAGAATAATAATGAAGGCAGTTAGAACTATAGCTGAATATCTAGCAACTTGACCAAGAATCGTACCAGAATTAACTGTATAAGTATGGTTGTAGTTACCTTTTATTTTTATTTCAGCAGGATCTAATGTTTCAATATATTTACTAAATAATAAGTTAAATGTATCATTACCTTTTATATAGAAGTTATATGTATCTGATAAGGTATTAGTATATCTAATTGTATATTCATTTAAGAATGATTTTTTATAATAGTTAAATGTTTCTTTATCCATAACAATTATTGTATTATTACGAGATATTTTCTTTAATTCTTTTTCATTAGCATAAGTTTTAATATTGACATTACCTAATGATTTTAAGTATTTTTCAAGAATGGTATTTTCACTAACATATACTTCTTTATTATTTAGAGTATTAATAGCATTTATTATAAGATCATTTTCTTCTGGAGCTACTATAACAAAAGAGATATTCATTAAGGAATTAACTTTTTGATACTTAGTATCAAGATTATAGTAGTTATAGAAGATATCTATTTTATTATTAGCTATAGCTTCTGTAAATTTAGCAAAGTTTTTATATTTAGTTGGATTTATTTCAGTATTACTGAATGAACTAAATCTAGTTAGGTATTCACTTACTATACCACCATATGAACCTCCTATTAGGACTTCATATGGACTTTTATTTATGAAACCATATGTATATGTTTTAGCTTGAATACTATTTATTTCTTTATCAGATATAGATAAAGCTTCAATAAAAGTATTAAGTTCATTTTTATTAATTTCTTCTATTAGTTTATTATCACTCCAAGTAGCAAAGTATTTTCTTATTATACTACTAAAGACATCTTTATCTTGAGATTCAAAGACCATATATTTATTTAAATCACTAATATGATAATCAATAAAGTAATTAGAAGTTAGAATAGATGTTAAGTTTTCTTCTAATGGTAAAACAGCATAATCGATATTTTCATTTGTTTCTAGTTCTTCTAAAAGATTAGTAGATGTTTCGTATGTTTTTATAATAACATCTTTTGTGTCTGTTAAATATTTAGATACTAGTTTTTCATCTGCTGTTAGAACACCTAAACGACTATTAGATAGTTGAGATATAGAGCTGATATTTCTTTTTTCTTTACTTACAACAACATAGTGTTCAGTATAGAAGATAACATCATTCTCTTTTAAATCATAAACTACTTTAAAGGAACGATTAGTTACATCTTCACCTACATTATAAGTAATAGTATTTATATCAATACCATATTCTTCTTCTAAATCTGTTACGAAATCAAAGAAGACACCACTACCATTTTTACCAAAGATATCTAGGTTATTAGGAACATTAATATTTTGTAATTTGTTTATATTTTGGGTAATCCATTCTTTTTCACTTACAGTTAATTTGTTTTCATCATGTAAGATATTTAAAGTTATTATAACTAAAGCGATGATAGCTATTAAAGCAATTATTATACCAATAATTATTTTTTTATTTAATTTACGTTTTCTCATAGTTAAACTCCACTATCACTTTTAACTTCAAGATTATTATTCCATACTAAGCCAGAACCATTTTTATTTTTGGCTCCTGATATAATAAAGCCTTCTAATATAGTTTGGTTATCTTTTACTGAAGCGGCTTTTTTTAGAGTTAAATTAAAGTCATAGAATGAGTGAATATCTTCAGAGAATGATTCTAAAGATTTAGCAGCGATACTTTCAGCTTCAGTTAAACTGCAATTTGATTCAAAGTTAATTGTTATATATACTATACGACCTGTTACCATTATTTTAGCATTTCTTACTTTAGGATTATTAGCTAGATTTGCTTCGTAATCAGATTTTGTAGATTCTTCTATAACATGATTTTCAATACCATCTAAACGATTACCATATTTGTCTGTATTACCAACATAGAAGCATTGAATTAAGACTGTTGCTATAATAATCATACATACTAAAACTATAGCCATTAATATCGTAAAAACACGATGTTCCCTATAAAATTTTTTTATTCTTTTCATATATTCCACCTCTTTAAGTAGGTATTTAAATTATACTACATTATGAAGTTATTAGCAATTGTTTAGATACTTATAAATTATATGAAAAAGAAGTTATAGGGAATCTATAACTTCTTTTAATTTTTCTTCATTCCAGATTTCAATACCTAGTTGTTTAGCTTTATCATATTTACTACCTGGAGCTTCACCAACGATGACAATATCTGTTTTTTTACTAACAGAATCGGCCACTGTACCATCATATCTTTCGATTAATTCTTTTATTTCATTACGGCCCATGAAACTAATAGTTCCAGTAATAACAAATTTTTTATTAGATATTAATGGATTATTTAAGGTTTTTTCACCTTTGTATTCCATATTAACACCTATATTTTTTAAGTTATTAATTAATTCAAGATTTTTTTCATCTTTAAAGTAATTAACAACGTTATTAGCAAGTATATCACCAATATCTTTTATTTCAGTAAGTTCTTCTAATGAAGCTTTCATTAAGTTATCCATTGTTATGTATTTTTTAGCTAGGACTTTAGCTGTTTTAGCTCCAATACCTAGAATACCTATAGCAAAGAGTAATTTTTCTAATGAATTATTTTTACTAGCTTCAATAGAAGTTATAAGGTTATCAACACTTTTATTACCAAAACCTTCTAGCTCTATTAATTCTTCTCTTTTGTTTTTTAAATTATAAATATCTTCAATACAAGAAATTATTTTCATATTATAGAAGTCTTCAATTATGTTTTCACCTAGACCATCGATATTCATAGCAGGACGAGAAACAAAGTGAGTTAAGGCTTCTATTTTACGAGCAGGACAATGTTCATTTGGGCAGAAATGGTTAGCATCTTTTCTAATTAGTTTTGTTCCACACATAGGACATTTATCAATCATAACAAAATCTTTAACGTTAGAGTTACGACGATCTAATTTAACTTCGACTACTTCAGGGATGACATCACCAGCTTTTCTAATAGAGATAACATCACCTACTCTAATATCTTTTTCAATACAATAGTCATAGTTATGTAGGGTTGCCTTAGATACTAAAGAGCCATCGACATGAACGGGATGAAAGATTGCATTAGGGGTTATTTTACCTGTACGACCTACTGTAAATTTAATTTCATTTAAGGTAGTTAATACTTCTTCAGCAGGAAATTTATAAGCAATACCCCATCTTGGAACACGAGAAGTAAAACCTAATATTTTTTCATCATTTAAATCATTTACTTTTAGTACAACACCATCAATATTATATGGTAAGTCTGGCCTTTTTTTCCCTAAATCAGCTATATATGATAAGATTTCTTCGACATTATGAGCTTTATTATTTAGTTTATAGTTAGTAACAAAGCCAAGTTTACGTAAGAAATCTAAAGATTCAGTTTGAGTTTTAATTCCATAATCTTCAGGATTAGGAATGAAGTAAGCCATAAAATCCAAGTTTCTTTTAGCTGTTATTTTACTATCTAGTTGTCTTACAGAACCAGCAGCTGCATTACGAGGATTAGCAAATTCAGGTTCGTTATTATCACGACGATCAATATTAGCTTTAAAGAAAGCATCTTTACTCATGTATATTTCACCACGAACTTCAATATCAATTGGTTCAGTTAAGCGAAGGGGAATTGATTTAATGGTTTTGAT
The DNA here is from genome assembly GCA_947625535.1 of uncultured Bacilli bacterium. Taxonomy (GTDB): domain Bacteria; phylum Bacillota_I; class Bacilli_A; order RF39; family UBA660; genus Coprovivens. The sequence continues at coordinate 3,609 of CANQOR010000035.1, read as the reverse complement.
ATTTGTAGTAATATCTTCACCAATTATACCATCTCCTCTAGTAGCACCACGAACTAGAATTCCTTTTTCATAAAGAAGAGAACCTGATAAACCATCCATTTTAGGTTCTAAGGAATAAGTTGGATTAGGAATAGTTTTTTTAATACGTTCATCAAATCCTCTTATTTCTTCTTCATTAAAGATATCATCAAAAGATAACATTGGATGAGCATGAGTTACTTTTTCAAATTTTTCGACTGCATTACCACCAACACGATTAGTTGGGGAATCTATTCTTTTTAAGTCAGGATATTTTTCTTCTAAACTTAGTAATTCTTTATAGTAATCATCGTATTCTTGGTCAGTTAATGTTGGATTATCAAGAACATAGTATTCATAACTAGCTTCTGTAATTTTACTAATTAATTCATCTATTCTTTCTTTTGGACTCATAGATTACCTCCATAAATCTTTTGGATATTCATTTTTCTCTACTAAATTACATATTGATGTTTTAACATAATCTTTATCTTCTTTATATGTTACACCATACCAAGTTGAATCTGTTGGAATAGCTTTTACTTCAGCATAACCTTCTTGTTTAGCTTGACTCATTATATCAGGAATTAAGAATTCACATTTTTCTAAGTTATCAGCATTATCTTTAAAGAATTCAACCATTTTTTCTTCAAGATAAGTAAATATAGATGGATCAAAAGCAAGTAAGTTCATTGATACTAAAGCGTCTTCAGAGACAGTAAATGGTTCTGCTCCACTTAATGGTGTAGCTATTATTTCGTCTCCTACTCTTTCGATAGAACTTTCGGTTAATGATACTAGTTTGCCTTCTTCATCTGTAGCAATAACACCACGTTTAACTGAACCATTTTCAGTCATGGTATTAGTTACTTTATAAGCAATAGTTGCATATTCTTTAGTTTTGGCATTTTTTAAAAAATCTCTCGCTACTAGGAAAGCATCACGACCATAGAAGTCATCAGCGTTTATAACTAAAAATGGTTCTGTAATAGCATCTTTAGCACATAATATAGCTTGACCAGTTCCCCAAGGTTTTACTCTTGTTTCAGGAATTTTAACAAAGTCTGGAATATCTTCTAGTTTTTGGAAAACATATTCAACTGGAATATGTGGTTCAACACGTGAACCGATTGTTTCTTTAAAGATTTCATAATTTTCTTCTTTAATAATAAATACTACTTTAGAGAATCCAGCTTTAATGCTATCATATATCGAATAATCGATAATAAATTCTCCATTTGGACCCATAGGTTCAATTTGTTTTAATCCTCCGAAACGGCTTCCCATTCCGGCTGCCATAATTAATAATTGCATAATATTTTAATCCTTCTTTCTTATATCTTTTTTATGCTTTTATGATTTTTCATTAATTTTTTTATACCATAATTCTTAGCAAATGCTACGGTTAAGAAATCACCCTTTACTTCTATAACGACACCTCGACCATAAATCATATGCATTATTATATCACCATCTTTGAATTCTACATCTTCATTATTATGATATAACTCTTCACGATTAATTTGTTCTTCTGGCATCATATGTTCATTTTCAATATCTAATAAATCTGGATCTATTTCTTTAATGAAACGACTTGGGGGATTTATAACATCTTTACCATAGAGCATTCTTCTTTTAGCATTTGTAATATATAGTCTTTCTTTTGCTCTAGTAATTCCAACATAACATAAACGTCTTTCTTCTTCAAGTCCCCCTTCTTCAGTAAAAGAGTTTTGATGAGGAAATATACCATCTTCCATACCAATTAAGAATACCACAGAAAATTCTAGTCCTTTAGCACTATGAATAGTCATTAATGTTACAACATCACTATCATCTTGATGTTCACTGATATCAGCTATTAAACTTATTTCTTCTAAGAAGTCTGCTAAACTTTCAGAACCAGTTCGATCTTCAAAAGTTTTAGTAATTGATTTAAATTCTTCTAAGTTATCTAGTCTTAATTCACTTTCTAAAGTTTTATCTTCTTCATATTCAGCACGCATGCCAGTTTCATCTAGGATAATATCAATTAATTCAGTTAAAGAATGATTTTCAGCTTCCTTAGTTAAATGTTCTATCAGTTCTTTAAATACTTGTTCTTTTCCTTTACTAATAGCTTCAAAGATAGAAATATTCTTTTCTTTAGCTTCTTCTTCTAATTTAGCTAGTGTTGATTCACCTATTCCTCTTTTAGGAACATTAATTACTCTTCTTAAACTTATTTCATCATTATTATTTAATATTAATCTTAAATAACAAATTAAATCTTTTATTTCTTTACGAGAATAGAAGTAATAACTACCTACTACTTTATAAGGGACATTAGCTTTTAAAAACATTTCTTCTACAAGACGAGCTTGAGCATTAGTACGGTATAAAACAGCTATATCATTTTTATGATAGCCTTCATCAACTAACCTTTTTATTTCATCTAGTACTAATTGTATTTCATGTTTACCATCATAAGCTCTTAAGTATTTAGTCTTTTTACCTTCACCATTGTTACTCCATAAGTTTTTTTCTTTACGTTCTTTGTTATTCTTTATAACTGAATTAGCTGTATCTAAGATATATTTAGTAGAACGATAGTTTTCTTCTAAAGGAATAACGACAGCATTTTTATAATCTTTTTCAAAATTTAAGATATTACGGAAGTTAGCTCCTCTAAACATATAAATAGATTGATCTGGATCTCCAACAATAAAAATATTTTTATATTTACGAGCTAGTAATTTAGATAATTTATATTGAACTTCATTAGTATCTTGGTATTCATCAATTAATATATATTTAAAACGATCTTGATAACTTTCTAAAACGTCTTTATTTTCTGTAAATAGTTTAACTGGTAGTCTAAGTAAATCATCAAAATCAACAGAGTTATTTTTTGCTAGTAATTCTATATATTCATAGTAAACTTTTTTAGCTATTTCATCTTGCGGAGTTTTATAAAAACGTTCTATTTCATCACTAGTTAACATATCGTTTTTAATATTACTTATTTTATTTCTTATATAGGAAGGAGATGTTAATTTAGGATCATAGTTATGATCTTTCATAATCTTTTTTATTAAAGTTAATACATCATCACTATCAACGATTGAAAAGTTACGATCTAGTCCTAGTAAAGGAGCATTTTCTCTAATAATTCTTACACCTAAGGAATGGAATGTCCCTACAAAGGCATTATTATTAGGAAGAAGGTTTTCTAATCTTTCACGCATTTCTTTAGCAGCTTTATTAGTAAAAGTAATAGCTAATATATTATATGAAGGTATTCCATTATCAATTAAATTAGCTATTCTAGTAGTTAATACTTTTGTTTTACCTGAACCAGCACCGGCAAGAACTAAACAAGGTCCATCGATGTGATTTACAGCTTTTAATTGTTGTTCATTTAAACCATTTAAGTAATTCATGTAATTGCCTGCTTTCATAAAGATATTATAACATGGATAGTTATAATTAGTAATACTTTTATATCATAAAAAGCGAACTTTTGTTTTTGATGTAAACATAAAAAAAGAATGAAATAAATTTCATTCGCCAACTACTTTGTAGTTGGTTATTTTTGTTTTATAATATTTT
>CANQOR010000034.1 GCA_947625535.1 uncultured Bacilli bacterium | reverse complement strand
TTAAATGGTTTATTAAATAAAGTAAAAGTTAGAATATATGAATAATAAAAGACTTAAGATTTTTTCTTAAGTCTTTTAGTTTACTGTTTCATCAGGTGGTTCAGGTTCAGGATCAACAGGTAATCCCATACCACTTGTTACTGTAGCAGTTAATGTTATACCAGTACTCATATTGGCTTTAAAGATACTATAAGCTGATTTTACGACGAAGGTATATGTTCCATTATATGGAGCATTATATGTATATGTATTATCATATACATAATCTAATGGTTGTAAGCCACTATCAGTACTTAAATATACTTGGTAACCAATATTTCCAACAGATGAATTATTATATGAAATACGTTTATTAAAGAAGTATTCATATATGTTACCATAGTTCTTTTTATATAAATCTTCTAAATATGTTGTATTAATTGCATCTGGTGTATTAATTTCGTTCCAGCTAAGTGTGATTTGAGTATTATTAACAGTTGCTCTACCATTGGTAGGATTTCTTAATGTATCAAATCTATTTGATATCTCACTAGGCTCTGTCCCCTTTTTAAAAAGCTCTGTAGATATTAAACTTGCCGGCGTGTAAGCCGAGGGCAATTGTGGTGGGAATGAATCTGCTTCGAACTTAGCTGATATTACATTAGCTGGTTTATTAAATTTAGAGTTCTTTTTATATATTTTATTAGCTATAGCAGATTGAATTCTTACTTTTTGTGTAGTAGCAGGAATTGATTTAGTATATTTAGTTGAACTTTCTTCACCATTATCAACTCCATACCAGACAGATATAACATAATCTGGAGAGTAGGTAATTACCCAGTTATCGTTAGATACACCACTTAATGGAATACCTTTAGCTTTTAATGTAGCTTCTGGATATGTTGATGTACCAGTTTTAGAAGCTATTTCAGTACCTGAAACTTTCATGTTACCACCAACACCATTTTTAGTAGCTGTGATTAACATATCAGTTATTAAGTAAGCAGTTTCTTCACTCATTGCTTGAGTTTTAACTGGTTTATATTCTTTAACTTCATCAGTTTCTCTTAATATTATTTTAGTAAATGTATATGGTTCAATGTAGTAACCACCTCTAGCAAATGTACCATAAGCTCCAGCCATATCTACAGGACTAATGTTAAGTCCACCACCTAAGGCATATGACTCATATAGGGTAGTATCAACAATGTTACCATAACTATCATATTGGTAATAATCGATACCACAAGCTCTAACAAATTCAATAACTTTGTTTTTATCAACAGCTTGGAAGGCTTGTAAAGCTGGAATATTTCTTGAACGAACTAGGGCAGTACGCATTGTCATGGCTCCTTGATATTTACCATCAGCATTTGTTACTGGTTGACCATTAGAGTAAGTATATTTGGTATCATAGAACATTGTTCCAGGATGGCCATTATTATATTCAATGTAAGGTCCATAAGCAAAGATTGGTTTAGCTGTTGAACCTGGTTCTTTATCTTTTAGGGTTGCTCTACTATTAATACGAGCATTATAGTCTTCATCAAAACGTCCACCATCAACGGCTGCTATTGAACCATCTTTAACGTCTGTTATAGCAATACCAACTTCAACATAATCATTAACCCATTTATAACCTAATGAACCATCATTTAAAGCATTCATAACATCTTGAATAGTAGGATCCATTGTTGTATATATTTCCATTGGTACTAGGTATGGATCCATATCACTACCATATTTACTTATTATATCTTCACAAACGATATTAATAAATTGTTGATATTTAGTAGTTGAATCAACTGTATTAGTAGTCTTTTTATCAACTAGTAAAGATTCAACTGGAATATCATTAGCATCTTTTTCTTGTTCATCTGTTATATATCCATGACGATTCATTAAACTTAATACTGTAGCACGTCTTTGAGTAGCTAAGTCTGGATTTTTATATGGATTATAAGTATTAGGAGCATTAAATACACCAGCTAGAAGAGCAGATTCAGCAAGTGATAAGTCACTTATTGATTTACCGAAGTAATATTGAGCACCGTTTTCAACACCCCAAGCATTAGAACCAAACCATTGATAGTTAACATAGTATTCTAATATTTCTTCTTTAGTATAATTCTTTTCTAATCTAAAGATAGCAATATAAATATCATGGAATTTACGAGTAATACCTTCTAGGTTTAAACCACCAGCTATTTCACCAGTATCAGTTTTAGAGAAAGTATTTTTAGCAACTTGCATGGTAATAGTAGAAGCACCACCAGCACCAGATTGACCAGTAAATTGACCAAGAGATGCTTTAACGAATCTAACAACATCAAAACCATTATGTTGGAAGAATCTTGAATCTTCGGTAGCAACTATAGCATCTACAAATGTCTCTGGTAAATCATCATATGTTTTAAGTTCTCTTTGTTCAGAACCTACACGAGCAAACTCTTTACCATATTTATCATATAAGATACTAGCTTCTTTATTATATAAACGATCTGTATCAAAACTTGGAGCAGTAACAACTATGTAGGCACAGAATAACATAATACATAACATACCACCAATACCTAATAACATAAGAATAGATAAAACTGCATTTAATATTTTACCACCTGTTTTTTTCTTCTTACGTTTAGTATTTGTTGTATTCTTGTTAGCAGGAAGTGGTTTATTATTATTTGGTCTTTTTACCTTAGTCATTATTGGTTCACTTTTAGTTTTAGCAACACCATTATTTTTCTTTACGGTAACAAGTTTGTTATCTTTACTTTTTTTAGGATTAACTTTTATAATAGCCATATTTATTCTCCTTTAAAATATATTTTATCGACAATAGATAAATAATCTATTTGAGGTCGATAAGCTTCTTTTATAACATAAGCTTTTTCTTTTATATAATTATAACTAATTGATTTACGTTTCTCAGTATCAATATATTTTATATAATCTTCACCAGTTAATAAATATGTAATGTTATTCATTCTAATTATTAAAAAGACTATTCCACCATGTTTAATAACATTTCTTATTTGTAATGTTTGATGAGCATGAATATTTGATAAAGGAAATGAAGTCTTATTTAAAGTTTCTTTAGCATCAAATTCAATATATTTACCGCGATATAAACCATTATAATCTAAAGTAGATTGTTCTTTAAAATAAGCTTTTTCAATAGTTTTTTTGTTATTTTTATAAGAAACATCAACAACTCCTATGGGAGTAGGTTTTTTGTATATTAAAGCAATATCATTTTTTAAATAGTAATCATTACTTATATTAAGAGCATTTTCTAAGTCCATACCACGATTACTATGTGAAATATTTAATTTAGTGAAATTTTTTTTAATGTTATTAGGATATTGCACAACAAATCACCTTATATAATTATACTATATATTGTTGTGAAAATATAGTTAAAGTTTATTTATATAGTACTTATTTTATCTAATTATGTCTAATTTAATGATTATTATTTTTAGATTAGATAAAATGGTTTGGAAAGGGTGAATTGTTTATGAGAGCTGATTATTTTATTCAAGAAATGATTGAGATGATAGATGATGCTAAAAGAGAACTAAAGGTTAAATCCTGTAACCTTGACAAATAGTCTTATTTAGATATATAATTTTAATCATAAGAAGGGTGATTTATATGGAAAAAATTTCGTTAACTCCACAAGATATTTTAGATAAAGAATTTGGTATTGATGTAAGAGGTTATACTCCTCAAGAAGTTGATAAATTCTTAGATTTAGTTATAGGTGACTATAATGAGTTTATTAAGGAGATAAAGAAATTAAATAAGGAAGTAGCATTTTTAAATGATGAAAATGCTAAGTTAAAGAATGAACTACGTCGTATTAAAGCTAATATTGAAGCTGCAGAGGAATCAGCATCAAGCAATGGTTCAGTAAGTAACGTTGACCTTCTTAGAAGACTTAGTCAACTTGAAAAAGTTGTCTATGGTAAGAATGAATAGTATTAATTAGTAAAATCTTGAAGGCAAATGCTATGCTTTGCATAGAGGAAAGTCCAGGCTCACACAATCTGCGATGATTGTAGCGTTTGTGCTAAGGGAAAAAATAACCTTAGGTAGTTTTAACTAACGGCTTCGAAATAGTCCTTAAGGGATTAAATTAGATATAAAAGTGCCAAAGAGACGAGTCTAGGAAGTAATTTCTAGAGTGGAACGTGGTAAACCCCGCAAGTGAGAAACCCAAATTTTGGTAGGGGAGTCTTTACTAGGAAATGAACAAAGTAAAGGACCTATGTAGGTAGATAAATATTTGCCACCCTTTAAGGGTACAGAACTTGGCTTACTAAGATTTTATTTTTTTATTTACAATTCAAAAAGAAAAGGAGTGAAAAAATCTTGAATGAGATTGGCGAACTGTTAAGAACGACTCGTGAGAGCTCAGGGGTTAGCTTAGAAGAAGCCAGTGGTGATTTAGAGATTAAAGCGCTAATTTTAGAAAATATTGAAGATGGAAACATCGGATGTTTTAAAGATATCTTTGTACTTAAACAGTATATATATGATTATGCTAAGTATCTAGGATTAGAACCTGATAAAATAGTAGATGAATTTAATGAGTATTTATTTGAATATACTTCAAAGATACCACTTGAAGATATCGAAAAAGCAATGAATGAGCAAAAAAAAGATGAAGTAGTTGATGATAAAATAGTATCACCATATACTACTTCAACTAATAAAGGTAATTCAAAAGTTATGATAGCTTTATTAATTGCTTTAGCGGTTTTAGTTATACTGGTTGTTATTTGGTCTGTTAAACAACTTTCAGTTGATAGTACAGCAACAAATATGATTAGCTATGTAGATAGTAATAGGTAAGGTGTTTTATGGCAAAAGAAAAGAAAAAGGGTATGAATTTACCTAATAAAATAACATGTGTAAGATTAGTTATATCAGTAGTAGTATTAGTAATGCTTTGTATTCCATGGAGTTCATTTGGAGTAGAATTCCCTGTATATAATGTATTAGGTGTAGAAAACGTTAATATTAAATATATTATTTGTGGGGTATTATTCTTAATAGGATCTGTTACAGATTTCCTAGATGGGTATATAGCAAGAAAATATGATTTAGTAACTGATTTTGGTAAAGTAATGGATGCTATAGCTGATAAAGTATTAGTTAATGGAGTATTAATTATATTAGCTTATGATAAGTTTATTCCTCTTATTGTACCTGTAATTATTATTACAAGAGATATAATTGTTGATTCAATTAAGATGGCTAGTGGTAGTAAGGGTAAAGTTGTAGCTGCTAGTTGGCCTGGTAAAATTAAAACAATTTGTATGATGATAGGAGTTACATTAGTATTCTTCTATAATATACCATTTGCTTTTATTGGTAGTGGTATTAGAATAGATTTCCTATTTGTTTATGTTGCAACTATTATGAGTATAGTATCTGGTTGTCAATATTATTTTGCTAATAAAGATTTTATCTTTTCAGAAGTGTAGAAATAAAGAATTTCAATTAAAATAAGGATTGAAATTCTTTTTTTGTGGTTAAAAAGAAGTATAAAAACAAATGTTCGAAAAAGTATTGACAAAGCGATAAGAAATATTATAAAATTAAGATGTCAGTAACATGTGGGAGGAAAAAATGAAAACAGTAAAAGAGACAAATGATAAGGCATTAGAACAAGTTTTAGCTGATATTGAAAAACAATTTGGTAAAGGGTCAATTATGAAACTTGGTTCAGATGCTCACTTAAATATTGAAACAACTTCTTCTGGTTCTATATCATTAGATGTAGCGTTAGGAGTAGGTGGTTATCCGAAAGGAAGAATAGTAGAAATTTATGGACCAGAATCTTCTGGTAAAACAACATTTGCATTACATGCGATAGCTGAAGTACAAAAAAATGGTGGTAGAGCAGCATTTATAGATGCAGAACATGCTTTAGATCCAGTATATGCAAGAAATTTAGGAGTTAATTTAGATGAATTATTATTATCACAACCTGATACAGGAGAACAAGCTTTAGATATTTGTGAAGCCTTAGTTAGAAGTGAAATAATTGATTTAGTTGTTATTGATTCAGTAGCAGCTTTAGTACCACAAGCTGAAATTGAAGGAGAGATGGGAGATTCTCATGTTGGTTTACAAGCTAGATTAATGAGTCAAGCCCTTCGTAAATTATCTGGTACTTTAAATAAAACAAAGACAACAGCTATTTTTATTAATCAATTACGTGAAAAAGTAGGAGTATTATTTGGTAATCCTGAAACAACTCCTGGTGGTAGAGCTCTAAAGTTCTATTCAACAATAAGATTAGAAGTTAGAAGAGCAGAACAAATTAAACAAGGAGATAAAGTAATTGGTAATAAAACAAATATTAAAGTTGTTAAAAATAAAGTCGCACCACCTTTTAGAACAGCAACAATAGATATTATGTATGGTGAAGGTGTTTCTAAAGAAGGTGAATTAGTTGATTTAGCAGCAGAAATAGATATTTTAGAAAAAAGTGGTGCTTGGTATTCATATAATGGTGAAAAAATTGGTCAAGGTAAGGAAAATGTTAAATTATTACTAAAAGAGAATAAAGAATTATGTGAAGAAATTGAAAGAAAAGTACGTGAACATTATGGTATTTTAAAAGAAGATACGAAAGAAAATGATAAAAAAAGTACTAAAAAACAAACAGAAGAAGAGGAATAGAGATATTCTTTTTTCTTTTGTCTTGAAAAAATGTGTAAATTTTTTTATAATAAGTTTATAGATGATTAGATTGCTGTAATTTTTCTATAAAATATATTGGAGGTATAAAATGAACAATAGTGCTGTTGTCATTTTAGCACTTCTTGTGGGGATTTTTTTAGGTGTTATTATATTTCTAATTGTTAATTATTTCCGTGGTAAAACAACGGAAAATAAAGCTACAAAGATGATTGAACAAGCCAAAAAAGAAGCAGAAAAACAAAAAAGAGATTCTTTAGCAGAATTAAAAGAAGAATCATATCGTTTAAAACAAGAAACAGATAAGGAAATTAAAGAAAAGAAAGCAGAACTAAAAGAGTCTGAAGAAAGACTTTTACAACGTGAAAAAAATCTTGATAAACGTGAGGAAATTCTGCAAAACAGAGATAACTTGTTAGATCAAAAAGATAATAATTTACTTAGTAAACAAAAAGATTTACAAGAAAAAGAAGCTAAAATTGACGAATTATTAAAAAGTGAAATGGAACAATTGGAAACTATAGCAAAGTTTTCCAAAGAAAAAGCTCATGATTTAATCATGAAAAGAGTAGAAGAAAGTATGTCACTAGAAATTGCTGATTATATTAAAAACCAAGAAGCAGAAGCTAAATTAAAAGCAAATGAAGTGGCAAAAGGTTTGATTGTTACTAGTATGCAAAGATATGCTAATGATGTAACAAATGAACAAACTGTTAGTACAATTACACTACCCAATGATGAAATGAAAGGTCGTTTAATTGGACGTGAAGGAAGAAATATTAGAACAATTGAATCTGTTACAGGTGTTGATTTAATAATTGATGATACACCAGAAGCAATTGTAATTTCTAGTTTTGATCCTTTAAGAAGAGAGATTGCTAAAATTACAATTGAAACATTAATTAAAGATGGAAGAATTCATCCAGCAAGAATTGAAGAAGTTTATGATAAAGTTTCAAAAGATATGTCTGAAAAGATTACAGAAATAGGTAATGAAACTTGTTATGAATTAGGTTTAACTAAGGTTGATCCTAAATTAGTTAATTTAATTGGTAAATTAAACTTCCGTACTAGTTATGGTCAAAATGCTTTACAACATTCAAAAGAAGTTGGACATTTATGTGGTTTAATGGCTGCTGAATTAGGTGAAAATGTTAATCTAGCTAAAAGAGCTGGTTTACTTCATGATATTGGTAAAGCAATTGATTTTGAAGTTGAAGGAAGCCATGTTGAATTAGGGGAAGAAATAGCTAAGAAGTATCATGAAGATCCAGTCATAATAAATGCTATTAAATCTCATCATGGTGATGCTGAAGCAACAAGTGTTATTTCTAACTTAGTTCAAATTGCTGATACTTTATCAGCTGCAAGACCAGGAGCAAGAAATGATTCTTTAGAAAATTATATTAAGAGACTTGAACAACTTGAAGAAATTGGTAATAGCTTTGAAGGTGTTGAAAAAACATTTGCAATGCAAGCAGGTCGTGAAGTTCGCGTAATGGTAAAACCTGAAGAAATTGATGATACTCAAAGTTATAAGATTGCTCGTGAAATGAAAGAGAAAATTGAAAAAGAAATGCAATATCCTGGTACAATTAAAATTACAGTTATAAGAGAAACTAGAGCGCAAGAAGAAGCGAAATAGTTTCTTTTTTTATGGAAATAAAAAAACATCTAATTATTAGATGTTTCTCTTACTTCCATAATAACTGGTAAGACGATTGGTCGACGACCAGTTAAATTATTAATAAATGGATGTAATTCTAAAATTATTTGATTCTTAATATCAGTATAACTATATGGGTTTTCACTTAAGAATTTAGTAATAATATCAGTTGTTTTCTTTTCAATTTGATTAATTAATTCAGTATTTTCATTTACTAAAACAAATCCTCTAGTAGTTATATTTGGTTTAATTAGTAATTTTTTAGTTAAAGGATTAATGTTAATAATAGTAATTAAGATACCATCACGACTCATTAATTTACGATCTTTAATAACAACAGAACCAACTTCACCAATACGTGAACCATCAACATAAACATCACCAGCTGTAACACTAGGACCGCGATGAACACCTTCATCATCTAAGATAAGAGAATCACCATTTTGCATTATGAAGATGTTTTCAGGGCTTACACCACATGAAATAGCTAGTTCAGCATGACTTTTTAACATACGATATTCACCATGCATTGGCATGAAATATTCTGGTTTAATAAGTCTTAACATTAATTTTAATTCTTCTTGTTTAGCATGTCCTGATGTATGAATATCACTAAATTCAGAATTAGTTATTACTCTAACACCTTTTAAATATAATTTATTGATTATACGATTGATACCAGCAGCATTACCTGGTATAGGGTTAGAAGAGAAGACAACTAAGTCATCTGGCATTAAAGATATTTGTTTATGAGTTCCATTAGCAATACGTGATAAAGCAGCTAGAGGTTCTCCTTGAGAACCAGTACATAAAATACATATTTCATTTTTCTTTAAACTTTTAGCTTGATTAGAATCAATAAATATTGATTTATCTGTAAGTAAGCCATTATTTAAAGCTAGATTAGTAGCTGTTTCCATACTACGACCAAATACAATTATCTTACGATTATTTTTACGACATGTTTCAACTATATGTTTAACACGATAAATATTAGAAGCAAATGTTGCAATAATAATACGTCCATTATAACCATTTACGATATCTGATAAAGCTTCATCAACAGAGTTTTCACTTTTAGAGAATCCTTCTGATAAAGCATTAGTACTATCACTCAATAATAAACGTACACCTTCAGAACCAATTTTAGCCATTTTATGTAAGTCTGCCATTGGTCCGATTGGCGTCAAATCAAATTTAAAGTCACCAGTTGATACAATAGTACCATTTGGTGTGTGAAGAACTATACCAAAACTATCTGGTATTGAGTGAGTAGTAGCAATAAATTCGATATCAAAATATTTAGTTTTAATTCTTGTATTAGAATCTATTACTTCTAAATTTTTATAACTGATATTACGATCTTCTAATTTATTTTGAATTAAACTTATTGAAGTCTTAGCTCCATATATAACAGGAATATTAACACTTTGTAAAAGGAATGAAATACCACCAATGTGATCTTCATGTCCATGGGTAATTAATAAACCTTTTATTTTACTTTCGTTTTGTTTTAGGTAGGTAACATCTTGTATAACATAATCAACACCAAGTAAGTCACTTTCAGGGAAAATAACACCAGCATCGATTATGAATATTTCATCTTTATGAGTAAAAACATACATGTTTTTACCGACTTCTCCTAAGCCACCTAAAGCAATGACGGATGTAAATCCATCTTTATTATTCATAACGTAATCTTTCCTTTCAAATTATTATAATTAATAAATAAAAAAAGTATTAGTTCTTCGCTATAAGTAATTATATAACAATAGTTTGAAATTGTCTAGTTTTAAGAAAGAGGGATGTAAAGTAATTAAATATAGCAAAATAATGGAAGATAAGGTATACTATTTGTGGTGATATATATGGGATTATTTGATAAATTAAAAAATATTTTAAAGAAAAAAGAACAAGTAGTTGAGGAAGTTAAAAAGGAATATAACGTAGATACAATAGATGAAGTTAAAGAGATAAGTGTTTATGATAGTGATGCAACAGAAGAAGAAACTTTAGAAGATGATTATGTTCCTGATGATGTTAGTTTAGATGAAGAAATCATGGAAGACGAAGACGATGATATCGACGAAGACGAAGATGATGACGAAGATGAAGACGATATCGACGAAGATGATGACGAAGACGATGAAGATGAAGACGAAGAATGGGCTCAGTTTGTTAAAGAACATCAAAAAGTTCAAGAAGCACAAGATATTGCAACATATGATAAAGGTTTAGAAAAAACAAGAAAAGAATTTGTTTCAAAGTTAAGTATGTTAGGTGTTAAATATACTAAAGTATCACCTGAATATTACGATGAATTAGAAGAATTATTAATTAATGCTGATGTTGGTGTTAATACAGTTATGAATTTTATGGATCGTTTAAGAGATCGTGTTAAAAATGAAAAAATAACGGATACTAAATATTTAAATGAAGTAATAGTTGATGAATTATTTATTATATATGTTGATAATGATACTTTATCAGATAAAATTAATATGGCTAGCGAAGGACCAACAGTTATTCTTATGGTTGGAGTTAATGGAGTAGGTAAAACAACAACTATTGCTAAATTAGCTTATAAATATAAAAATGAAGGTAAGAAAGTAATGATGATTGCTGGTGATACTTTTAGAGCCGGAGCTGTTAAACAATTAGAAGAATGGGCTTCTAGAACTGATTCATTATTCTATGGTAAAGAAAATACAGATCCAGCAGGAGTTATATTTGATGGTCTTGTAAAAGCTAAAGAAGAAGATGTAGATATCGTTTTAATAGATACAGCTGGTAGATTACAAAATAAAGTAAATTTAATGAAAGAATTAGAAAAAGTTAATAAAGTAATAGGTCGTCAAATACCTGATGCACCACATGAAACTCTATTAGTAATAGATGCAACTACTGGTCAAAATGGTATTAGTCAAGCTGTAGCTTTTAAAGAAATAACTAATATAACAGGTATAGTTTTAACTAAGTTAGATGGAACTGCTAAAGGTGGTATTGTCTTAGCTATAAAAGAAGAAGTTAATATACCAGTTAAATTTATTGGTTTAGGTGAAAAAATGACTGATTTAAAAACATTTGATATTGAAAATTATATATATGGTTTATTTAAGGATATGATGTAATGGAAGATTTTGTTTATTATAATAATTTATTTGATATATATGGTGAATTATTAACAGAAAAAGAAAAAATAGCATTTGAAGATTATTACCAAGAAGATTTATCTTTAGGAGAAATAGCTATTAATAAAAATATAAGTCGTAGTGCTGTACAAAAAATGCTTAAAAATGTTTTAGAAAAATTAAATTATTATGAAGATAAATTAGGAATTTACAAAAAAAATTGTCAATTAAATGAAGTATTAAGAATGAATAAAGTAGAAGATATTAAAGCTAAAATAGAAGATATTTTAAGTGAATAATATCTTTTTTCTTGTCTTGAAATATAAGGTCTTTTTTAGTATCATTATAAATGAGGTAGGTAGAGTAAAATGAAAGGTAAAATAATTGTTGTTGAAGGAACAGATTGTTCTGGTAAAGAAACACAGACTAGTTTATTAGTTCAAAGATTACGTAAAGTAGGAAGAAAAATTGAAAGATTAAGTTTTCCTGCTTATGAAACACCAACTGGTCGTATAGTAGGTGGTCCTTATTTAGGAAAGAAACATATTGGTGAAGGTTATTTTCCTGAAGGAGCTGCTAATGTTGATCCGAAAGTAGCTTGTTTATATTATGCAGCTGATCGTCGTTATAATAGAGATGCAATATTAGATTTACTTAATCAAGGAATAGATGTTGTATTAGATCGTTATGTTGAAAGTAATATGGGACATCAAGGTGGGAAAATATTTGATAAAGAAGAACGTTTAAAGTTATATGAAAATTTAGATAATTTAGAATATGGTTTTTTAGAATTACCTAGACCAGATGTTACTTTATTTTTATATATGCCTTATAAGAAAGTAGCTGAATTACAAAAGGGTCGTCCTGAACCAGAAGATCAACATGAAGCTAGTGTTTTACATATTAGAAATGCTGAACATGCATACTTAGAATTAGCTGAATTACATCATTATAAAAAGATAGATTGTGTTGATAAAAAAGGCAAATTACGTGATATAGAAGATATTCATGAAGATGTTTATAAAATAGTATGTGAAGAATTAGGTATTAGATAAGACTAGTAATAGTCTTTTTTAGTGTAAAGGAAAGAGTTATATCTTGTTGCTAATTTATTATTAAATTATAATTAAATTATAGTAGGTGTTTATATGAATCCAAATAATATGAATATGGGAAATAATGGTTTTAATAATCAAGGTTATAATCCTAATCAAGGATATAATCCAAATCAAGGGTATAATCCTAATATGGTAAATCCCAATCAAGGGTATAATCCAAATAATATGGTAAATTCGAATATGGTAAATCTTAATCAAGTTTATAATAATAATTCTGGATATAATCCTAATAATATGATAAATCCTAATTTTAATAATCAAATGATGGTAAATAATGGACAAGTTGGAGGAAAAGAATTATCTTTAGGAAAAGCAATTGCTAAGTCAACAGTAGCTTTTATAGCAGCTATGATTTTAGCTTTTATAGTATCAGGTATAATAGCTGCTATTGTAGAAGAAACTTTCTATGATAGTAATAGAACATATTTAGAAATTATTGGGATGAGTGATGAAGATTTATCTTCTTATACTTCGACAATCTTAACAGGGAATGTTGTAGTAGAAATAATTAAAGATGTTTTATTTGTTTTAGCAATATTTGTTGTTTTAAAGTTAGCTTTTTTAAAGAGTAGTTTAAATGAAAATAATTTAAAGAAGTATTTAATATATTTAATGGTGATATCAGTTATTTTCTTTATTTTTATAACAATAATAGATGCTTTATATGTTAATTCAATAATTGCAGAAGTAAATGATACTTTAAAAAAGATAGGGGAATATTATAAAGTAACTAATATAGAAGAAGTAGTTAAATGTTATAAATCAGTATTAGGAACTAAGATAGTGATACCTTGTATTAGTGCTGTTTTATCAGTTTTAATGATTAAGAAATTAGGTCCTAAGTTTAATAGTGTTAAGCATTAAAAAGTAGATTAATCTACTTTTTTTTGTTATACTAGTTGATAGGTGATTTGAATGTTTGAATACATGGGAGATAGATTATCAAAAGCTATAAAAAATATTCGTGGAATGGGACGTATTACGGAAGAAAATATTAGTGAAGCAATGCGTGAAATAAGAATGGCTTTACTAGAAGCGGATGTTAATTATCAAGTAGTTAAAGAATTTGTTAACAAAGTAAAAGAAAAAGCTTTAGGTATGGAAGTACAAAAAAGTCTTAAACCTGATGAATTATTTATTAAAATAGTTAAAGATGAATTAGTTGATTTATTAGGTGGAGAAGCTGCTCCTTTAGAAGTTAATGGTAAACCAACAATTGTTATGTTAGTAGGATTACAAGGTAGTGGTAAAACAACTACTTGTGGTAAATTTGCTAGTTATGTTAGAAAGAAACATGCTAAAAAACCATTATTAGTCGCTTGTGATATTTATAGACCAGCGGCGATAGAGCAATTACAAACTATTGGTAAACAACTTAATATACCAGTTTATACATTAGGTAAGAAAAGTGTTAATGAAATAGTTAGTGGAGCTTTAGAATACGCTAAAGAAAATAATAATGATTATATTATTATAGATACAGCAGGACGTTTACATATTGATGAAGATTTAATGGATGAATTAGTTGGTGTTATTGATTTATGTAAGCCACAAGAAACTTTATTAGTAATCGATGCGATGATGGGTCAAGATGCTATTAATGTTATTCAAGGATTTAATGATAAATTATCTTTAACTGGTTGTATTTTAACAAAGTTAGATGGTGATACTAAGGGTGGTGTTGCTTTATCTGTTAGACATTTAACTAATGTTCCAATTAAGTTTGTTGGTGATTCAGAAAAATTGGATGGTTTATCTATGTTCTATCCAGAACGTATGGCAGAACGTATTTTAGATATGGGTGATGTTTTATCAATAGCTGAAAAAGTAGAAGGACTTATCTCTGAGGAAGATGCTGAAGTTCAAGCTAAGAGAATGTTGAGTGGTAAATATGATTTAGAAGACTTCTTAGCTAACTTAAAACAAATTAAGAAATTAGGACCTTTAGAAAATATCTTAAAAATGCTTCCACAAGCAAGAAAGATGGGTCTTAATAATGTAAATATAGATCCTAAAGATATGGCTCATATAGAAGCTATTATATTATCAATGACTCCTTATGAAAGAAAACATCCTGAATGTTTAAAAGCTACGAGAAAACAACGTATAAGTAAAGGTTGTGGAAGAGATGTAGCAGAGATTAATCGTTTATTAAAACAATTTGAAGAAATGAAAAAAATGATGAAAATGATGAGTAGTGGTAATATGAAGTTGCCATTTTAAAAAGTAGCTTGCTACTTTTTTTTGTTTTCAAAAAAATACTAATATGTTATAATTTTTATAGTGTAAGATATGGGTGATTTGATATGGCTAAAAAACCAGTAAGTGATAAAGACTTTGAAAAAATGGAAAAAATACCTAATGTAAGAGATAAATATGTTCATAGAGGTTTTTATTTTTATTTATCATATTCATTAAGAGTATTCTTAATGTGTTTAGTTGTAGTAGTATGTGGTATTTTAACATTTATGTGTTTTGATAGAAGTTTTTCTAAGAAGAAAGATATAGTATTACAATATAATGAACAAGATTATTTAGATTATGATGTTAAATTACTTAATACAGAAAATAATCCATTTGGGAATGGAACTTTAAAACCAGGTGAATATTATATATCTAGTATTATTGATGATATTAGTACTGATTTAGCTTATTCATATACATTTGATAAGAATGTAGATGTTAAATATTCATATAGTGTAGAAGCTGATTTAAAACTTAAAGATGATAAAACTGGTAATGTTTTAGCAGATGATACTTATACTTTAATTGAAACTACTGATGAAAAAGAAGAAAAAGATGTTAATAAAGTACAAATTAATCAAAATGTTAATGTAGATTATAATTATTATAATGGTCTTGCTAAAGAATTTGCTTCTTTAAATAATGATATAGATGCTATTGGAGATTTCTTAGTAAAGTTACATATTAATTTAGAAATAAAATATAAAGGTTTTGATGAACCAATAAAGAAAGAATACGTAGTTGCTGTTAATATTCCATTACTATCTTCACAAGTTAAGATAGAAAAAGTAAGTAATCCAAAAGGAACAGGTTCTTATGTTAAACATGTTAAAGCTGAATTAACTAATGAAGCATTATTATATGTAGGAATAGTATTATTAATTATAGATACATTATTAATATTAATGGTAATTAACTTTATTATTAAGACATTACCTAAGAAGACAATATATTGTCAGGTACGTGATCGTATCTTAAATAATTATGATAAGATTATTGTTAATAGTAAGAAAGTACCAGAAATAGCAGGTTATAATGTAATAGAATGTGAAAATTTTGGAGAATTACTTGATGCTCAAACAATGCTTAATAAACCAATCGTTTATTTTGAAGTAATTAAAAATCAAAAGAGTGTATTTGTTTTAATAAATGATAATGATGCTTATCGTTACACTTTAAAAGAATGCGATGTTGATGATAATATAAGTTAAATGTCACAAACATAAAAAAACTTTTTACATATTATAAAGTAGAAAGGATGTTTTTATGTTTTTTAATAGATGTTACGAAAATGAAAATGTAAATACAGGCATGGGTATGATGAATGGAGGATGTCCTTGTACTTGTCCACCAGTTATGGAATGTCCTCAAGAAAGAGTTTGTCATAGAGAAATGAATTATGAAGTTCCTCATATTATTCCTGTAAATACTAGAATAATTAATCATCATGTATATAGACATACTTATCAACCAATGTATACAACTACTATGGAAGATGAAGTAAGTAATGTTTATGAAAATAAATGTGGTGGATTTTAAAGGTCTTAGGACCTTTTTTTTAAGAATAGATTATGATATAATGAACTAGGTGATGTATATGAATAATAAAGGTTATACAACATTACAAATGTTAATAGTTATGGCTGTTTTAGGAGTTTGTACTTTAGCAACTATTGGTCTTACTTCTAATGCATATAAAGATAATTCAGAAGAATTATATGATGAAAAAGTTCATTTAATAATGAAACAAGCTAAAGAATATGGTAAAACTTTAACTAATCTTAAAGATGAAAAGAATTTAATTATTACAGTTAATGATTTAGTAAAGAATGATTATTATGTAGCTGATAATAAAGATGGGGAGATAGTTGATCCTCGTAATAGTAAAGCAACATTAAATGGATTAAAGTTAAAATTAAGTTATAATGATGATGGAAGTATTGATGTAGAAGTATTAGAAGAAAACTAATACTTTTTTTGACAAAATATTTTGTAAAATATTTGTCAAAAAATTAGTAAATGACTATATAAAAAAAATAAAATTATGTATTATATTATTGTAAGGGCGTGATGAATGTGATATATCCTTCTATTGATAAATTGTTAAACATAGTTGATTCAAAGTATAAACTTGTTCATATTGCTTCTAGAAGAAGTAAACAAATGCTTGAAAATAAACACTTTCAAATGAAGCAAAGTGAATATGTTAATAAAAAGGAACTAGGTCGAGCTTTAGAAGAAATAGAAAAAGGATTAATTACGATTAAAGAGTAATTAATCCTTTTTTTAAATTAAAAAAACCACTAAGTGGTTAAATTATGAATTTCTTTCTTCTTTTTTCATTGTTCTAGCTTCACGTGCAGTTAAAACAACTTTTTCACCATTAATAGTTACTTTTTGGAAGTTTGGTTTTTGAGCATGTTTAGTTGCATTTAAAGCATGACTTCTTCTATTACCAGTTAAAGGTTTTTTAGTACTAACTTTTTTTGCCATAATTACGCCTCCTTAAAAATCATTTCATTAAAGACTTTACCATAATATTTGGTTAAAGTCAAATAAATTAATCCTTAGATAGTGTAAAATTATTTGTGGAAGACATAAAAAAAGAAATCATTGAATGTTATAATAAATTTGAGAACAATA
>CANQOR010000033.1 GCA_947625535.1 uncultured Bacilli bacterium | reverse complement strand
TAAAGAAGTCATAATACATAATGGTGGGCATTTAAATGAAGAAGCTGGATATAATTCTTTCCCGGAAATTTTAAAAGAAATTTAAAAAGCTAAGTTGTCGTACTTCTTCCTTCAGGGCACCAAATTGATTATAACTCGAACATCGAGTAAGATAATAAAACGACTTGTCAAAAAAGTCGTTTTTTTGTTATATTGAATATATCAATTAAATTTTTAAGAATATGGAGATGATTTTATGAAACCAGGAATAGGTGTAGGGGTAATGATTTTAAAAGATAATCAAATATTATTAGGTTTAAGAAATCCTGATAAAGTAAAAGCTAGTAGTGAATTACAAGGACAAGGTACATGGACTATGCCAGGTGGTAAAGTTGAATTTATGGAAAAATTAGTTGATGCTGCTAAAAGAGAATTAAAAGAAGAAACTGATTTAGATGCTACTAAACTAGATTTACTATGTATTTCTGATGATATGACTGAAACAGCTCATTACGTAACAGTTGGTTTTATTGTCAAAGAATATACTGGAACAGTAAAAACTATGGAACCAGAAACTATCCTTGAATGGAAATGGTTTGATTTAGATAATCTACCATCTAATTTATATGAACCTAGTAGAAAATGCATTGAAAAATACCAAAAAGGTCTTATATACGAATAAATAAAATGTTTTATTTAGAAGAACCTACCATTAATAGAAAAGAAGATTTTCTTAATTACATAGAAGAATTTATTAAATATAATTCTGATACTAATGGTTTTGGACTATTTGATAAAATCTTAAATGGTTTAACATATGAAGAATGTCTTGATATATATGAAAATATGAAAGATCCTTTATATGCTAAAAGTATCAATCGTTGCCCAGGACGTACTTGTTTTCTAATAAACAAAGAAGAAAATCAAATAATAGGAATGATTAATGTTAGATATAATCTTCCTGAATCTATGCTTAAATTTGGTGGTCATATTGGATATTCCATAAGACCTACTAAAAGAAATAAAGGTTATAATAAAATAAACTTATATTTAGGTTTAAAAATAGCTCAAGAACTAGGTTTAGAACAAGTAATGCTTGATTGTACTACTAAAAATATTGCTAGTAATAAAACAATTCAAGCACTAGGTGGTATCTTAACAAGATGTGAAATAGATCCATGGGATAATGAATTAACTAACATTTATTGGATAAATGTTCAAGATTCCCTTAAAAAATATAAAGATACATATGAACAATATTTACAAAGTCCATTAAAAAAATAATTATGCTTTTTAAAACATAATTATTTTTTTATTAATTTATCAATTTCTTTTTTAATATCTTTATTATCTAAATGCTCTTGTTTATATAATTCATCTATAGTACCTTGTTCAATAAACTTATCATTAAATCCCATTATTTTAATATTACCTTTATAATTTAATTCATTTAATTTAAGTAAAACATTATTACCTAAACCACCATTTATTAAATTATCTTCTAAAGTTAAAACATTATCATTATTTTTAACAATCTTCTTTAAAACATTAATATCTAAAGGTTTAATAAATGTAGCATTAACTATAGTTATATCTAAATTATATTCATTCTTTATTTGATATGCTTTTTGAACCATCTTACCAGTCGCAATTATTGTTAAATTTTTACCCTTACAAATATATTCCCATTTGCCTAATTCTACATCTTTAATAGGTTTCATCTCGATATAATCGCCACCTCTAGGATATCTAATAGCAATAGGGTAGTTTTGTTTAGTTGCCCACTTTAATAAGACTTCCATTTCACCTAAACATTTAGGACTTACAATAGTCATATTAGGAATAATAGATAAATATGATAAATCTAAAATACCTTGATGAGTTTCCCCATCAGCTCCTACTAAACCAGCACGATCTATTGCAAATATTACTGGTGAATTTTGCATACAAACATCATGAACAATTTGATCAAAACCTCTTTGTAAGAAAGTAGAGTAAACAGCAAATACCGGTTTTAAACCTGAAACAGACATTCCTGCAGCTAAAGTAACGGCATGCTCTTCAGCAATACCTACATCAAAATATCTTTTTGGATATTTCTTAGCAAACTCATTTAAGCCCACCCCATCTTGCATAGCAGCTGTAAGAGCTACAACATTCTTATTATGACTAGCTATTTTAACTAAAGCTTTACCAAAAGCACTAGAATATGTTTCTTTACCATTTGATTTAACTCCAACTTCTTTATCAAAAGCTGATACCCCATGATATTTTTCTGGTGTTTCTTCAGCAAACTTATATCCTTTACCTTTTTTAGTAACAACATGAATAATTACAGGACCATTTATTTTCTTAGATCTTCTTAGAACTTTTTCTATCTCTGATATATTATGTCCATCAATAGGACCTATATATGTTAAACCCATATCTTCAAAGTATTTAGATGGAACTAAAGCTTTTTTAATACCGTCTTTAATACGAGATAAAAACTTAATAGATACATCACCAAATCTTGTATCGTCTAAACAATATTTAATTTTATTCTTAAGTTTTATATATTTTTCATTTAAACTTAATCTACTTAAATAACTAGATATACCACCAACATTACTAGAAATACTCATTCCATTATCATTTAAAATAATAATCATCTTTGTTTTCTTAAATCCAATATCATTGATAGCTTCTAAAGACATTCCACTAGAAATAGCTCCATCTCCAACAACAGCTATTATATTATAATCTTCATCATGTAAGTCTCTAGCTCTTGCCATACCTATAGTAGCACTAATAGCAGTACTACTATGTCCTGTTTCAAAATAATCATATGGACTTTCTTTTTTATAAGGGAATCCTCTTAATCCCTTATATTTTCTTAAAGTATCAAATTTATCTTTACGTCCTGTTAATATTTTATAAACATAACTTTGATGACCTACATCAAAAACTATTTTATCGTATTCAAAATTAAAAACATCACATAAACTTATTGTTAATTCAACAATACCTAAATTAGAAGCTAAATGACCACCATTTTTAGAAACTTTTTCTATTAAGAATTCTCTAATTTCACTAGCTAATTCTTTTTTTTCACTAACATCTAACTTTTTTACATCATTTATATTATTAATTTTATCTAGTTGTTTCATAAAACCCCTCCAAGTCCTTTAACGAAAAACTACTTTAACATATTTAACAAAATAAATCTAGTAAATCACAAGGTAGATTATAACATTTTATCTTGCTTGTGTAAAACTTCTAAGTTATTAACAATTAAAAAAGACTACAAAGTAGTCTATCTTATAATCATATCGTCATTATCAGGACCAGTTCCAATAAACTTAACTGGTACCCCAATATGTTTTTCAATTCTTTCTATATATTTCTTAGCTGCTTTAGGTAATTTATCGTATTCTCTTTCACCTTTAATATCAAATTCTGTCTTAAATTCTTCATATACAGGTTCAACTTCATTTTCACGACCTATAATATCATCACTAGTTTCATCATAAACTTTACCATCTAATTTATATCCAACACATAATTTAGCTTTACCTAGTTTACCAATTGTATCTAAGTGATTTAATGCTAACCCAGTAACACCATTAACTCTTACTGCATATTTTAATGCTACTAAGTCCATCCATCCACATCTTCTAGGTCTTTTAGTAGTTGCTCCATATTCATGACCTAATTCTCTTATAATATCTCCAGTTTCATTATTTTGTTCTGTTATGAATGGTCCTTCACCAACTCTTGATGCATAAGCTTTACAAACACCATATACTTCATTTAAATCTCTAGCTCCTAAACCACTACCAGTTTGAATACCACCAATTGTTGGATTAGAAGAAGTAACCATTGGATAATCTCCTAAATCCATATCTAAACCTGTAGCTTGAGCTCCTTCACATACGATTGTTTTATTATCATCAATAGCTTTATGTAAATAAGAAACAGTATCCATTACATAAGGTTTCATCATATCTCTATAATTTAAATAACCTTTAACTATTTCTTCTTCATCTAAAGTAGGGAAACCAAATAATTCAAATACTTTATTTTTATTAGTAATATTTCTTCTTAATTTCTTTTCAAAACTATCACTATACATATCGATTACTCTTAAACCAATACGATTAGCTTTATCCATATAACATGGTCCAATTCCTCTAGCTGTTGTACCAACCTTATCATCACCCTTTAACTCTTCTTGTAACTTATCTTCAGCAATATGATAAGGGAATATTAAGTGAGCTCTTGTACTTATATGTAATTTAGATAAATCAACATTATGTTGTTTAAGTACTTCAATCTCTTCAAATAAGACCTTTGGATCAATAACAACTCCATTACCTATAACAGCATCAGTATTCTTATTTAAAATACCTGATGGAATTAAATGAAAGACAATTTTGTCTCCATTAAACTCTACTGTATGTCCAGCGTTATTGCCTCCTGTACATCTAAGTGCTATATCACTATTTTTAGCTAAGAAAGTAGATACCTTACCTTTACCTTCATCCCCATAATTTAAACCTAAAACAACTGCAACTCTTGCCATTTTAAAACCTCCATTAATATGATAACACATCTCATCTTTCTTTGATAAATTATTTTAATGATTCATTAAGTTCTTTAAATACTAATAAATGTTTATTATCTGGTTTTATATGAGGTAAAGTTAAATAAAATATCTTTCTAATAATATCTAATTCCTCTTTATTTAACTTTACCATCTTTAAAGTTAAACTTAGTTCTCTAATAACTACTTCATAATCTTCTTTTTCTAACTTATCTTCCTTTATATATCTTAAAATATCATCAAACCTTCTATTACAAAATAATATTGTTATATCATCTTTACTTAAATAAGGTAATATATTACTTTGTACTTCAATTAAACTATGAGAAGGAATATCTTTAATACTTTGTAAATATGTGTGAAAACATTCAATAACTCCCAAAAAGCCACTAGTTAAAGTACTAACACACATTAAATTATCATACTTCTTATCTTCTTCTTTTTTAAGTGATGGAATAAACTCAGCCATTAACATATGATTTTGCCATTTCTTAAAATAATTAGGATTCAAAGCATCATCTACTATCCCAAACCATACTATTTCATCCTTATTGTTACTTAAATATCTTTCTTCAAAGATAGCTGTTTTATTATAATTATTCTTACCATTTTCTAAAGGCTTACATTCTTTAGTAAAAAAATTATAAGTACCAAATAAATATGTAGCATCATCTAATATAATATTAGGTTTTAAATTACGTGCTAATATCGTCATATATTTATCTAAAGTAGTAGAAGGTAAATCTATATGTGTTGAAATATTTAGTAACACTTTCTTAGCGCTAAACTTTCTTCTTAATTTTTCTAATTGGTCCATAAATACTTGAGCCATATCATCTGTCATATCATCTAAAGTACCTTGTAAATCTAGCATTATAGCAATAGCTCTTTCTTTCTTTTTATCTTTTAATGCTTCTATATTACGTAAGTCAATAAACTTTCTTTTATAATTAGTTCTATTTTCATATACATTTTTCATAAAGCCTCCCAATATTACCCAAATTATAATAGAATATTGTTCTATAAACAATAAAAAATAATGCTTTTAAGCATTATTTTTGAGGATCTATTAATATTTTAATAGCACTATCTGTTCCACAAGTAAGTCTTTCGTAAGCGTTTTGAACTCCTTCAAGTGAAACTATGTCATCAACAAATCTTAACATATCAATTCTTCTTGTAGACATTAATTTAATGCATTCCTTAAATTCATCCATTGTATAACCAATAGCACCATATACTTTAAGCTCATGCATAACTAGTGCTATAGAAGGTATTGTAATACTATCCATTGATACACCAACCATTACAACAGTACCATTAGGTCTTGCCATACCTAAAGCTGTACTAACAGCAGCTGAATTACCAGAACAATCAAATACTACATCATATCCATAAGGGCAATTCTTTCTAACATTTTCTCCAAAATGTTCATCTTTAGCATCAAACCATTCATCAGCACATTTTAATGAAACACTCTTAGCACCACGTTCTGGATTAGTTTCACTAACAGCTACATATGAAGCTCCATTCATTTTAGCGAACATCGCACATATATCACCAATGATTCCTGCTCCAATAACTAAAACTTTATCTCCTATTTTAATATTAGCTAAATTAACAGCATGTAATCCTACAGCAGTAGGTTCTACCATAGCTACTTCAGAATCAGTAATATTACTAGGAACTTTTATAACTAAATCAGGTCTTAAAGATGTCTTTTCAGCATAAGCACCAGGGAATGTTAAAGAAAGACCAACCGCATTATCCCAAGTATTTGGACAATATTGAGGATTCCCACTTAAACAAGCAGGACAATGTCCACAAGGTGAAATAGGTAAAGCTGTAACTCTATCACCAACTTTTAAATCTTCACGGCTACCAGGATTAGTAACAACACCACAAAATTCGTGTCCCATAACTAAACCATCTGGTTGACCTAAATACCAATAATGGATATCAGAACCACAAATACCAGCTTTTTTAACATCAATTACTACAGAACCATCTTTAGATCTAGGTTCATTAATTTTTTCTACGGCAAATTGCTTTAAACCTCTTAAAGTTACACATTTCATTTGAAACAACTCCTTTATTCTAAAAGTATTATACCATTTTTCTCTAAAAATCTTGTAAAATATTTCTATTTTCTTTAAAAATGTGTATAATTTACTTAAGCCGACTTAGCACAGTGGTAGTGCAACGCCCTCGTAACGCGTAGGTCGCTGGTTCAAATCCGGCAGTCGGCACCATTAAGTAATAAAAAGTATCTAACCAGATACTTTTTTTTGATAATTAATAATTATATTAGTTAATTCTTCTTTTTCATTTAACGATAAGAAAGAACCATTAATAGCATTTAAATTAAATTGACAAAAATCATCAATAGTAAAATTAAAATATTTATTTAATTTTTTATATTCATCCGATAAAGTTATATTAGATACTGTTCTATTGTCTGTATTAATTGCCATTAAAATATTATTATCTTTAAGTTTTTTTATTGGATGATTTTCATATGTATCAATAACATTAGTTTGAATATTACTAGTTGGACATACTTCAAGTAAAATCTTTTTATCTTTAATATCTTGTAGTATCTCTTCATAATTAATAGCTTGAATACCATGACCTAATCTTTTAGTACCAAATAAAATAGCACTTTCTAAACTATCTTTAATATTTACTTCACCAGAATGAATCGTATAAGGAATATTCTTTTCTTGAGCTATTTTAAATAATTCTTCAAAATTCTTAGTAGGGAAATGTTCTTCATCTCCAGCTAAATCAATAGCACATACTCCCTTATTTAAATACTTTTCTGCTAATTCTATAACCTTAAGATTTTCTTCATAACTATGATGTCTCATCATACATAAAATTAAATTAACTTTAACATTACCTAAACTAAAACCTTCTAAGATTGTTTTTACTGTCTCATCTAAATCTAACTCATCACTAATAAGTAGATTTGGTGCATATCTAACTTCAGCATATATTACACCATCTTGTTCTAAATCTTTACTTAATTGATATGAAGCTTCTCTTAAATTATCTTTATGTTTTAAATAAGCAATAGGTAGATCAAATTTAGTTAAATAATCAGCTAAATTTTGACATTTATCTTGGGCAATAGCATCACTACTAGCATCATAATTTAAATAATTAGATAAAAGATATAAAGGAACCGAACCATCTAAATGAAGATGTAATTCTACTTTAGGTATTTCTTCATACTTTATATTCATACTAATCTAATACCACTTTCTAAAGCTAAAACTATCATTTCATCTAAACCTTTTTCTCTTTGCTCACTAGTAGTTTCTTCATTAGTTACAAGACTATTAGATATAGTTAAAATACAACCAGCATTTTTATTAAGTAATTTAGCATTATTAAATAAAGCAAATGTTTCCATTTCTACAGCTAAACAACCATATTCACTTTCTAATTCTTTAATATTCACATTCTGACTATAAAAAGCATCAGCACAATGAACACGACCATATTTTAATACTTTTTCTAAAGAATAAGCTGTTTCTTTAATTGTTTGAACTATTTCACTAGAAGCAGTTGCAATTGAACTTTGAACACCTTTTAATTCCCTAGCATAAGATGACTCAGAATAACAATTAGTTACAACTAATAAATCCATAAGATTTAATTCTTTTGAATAAGCTCCAGCCGTTCCTATACGAATTATATAATCAACATCATAATATTTATATAATTCATAAGAATATATTCCCATACTAGGATTTCCCATTCCTGAAGCAAAAACCGTTATTCTTCGTCCTTTATAAGTACCTGTATAAGCATAAATATTTCTAACATCATTAACTAATTTAACATTTTGTAAATATTTTTCAGCTATATATTTAGCTCTTAATGGATCACCAGGCATCAATACAACTTTAGCAATATCACCTTTATTACTTTCTATATGTGGAGTAGCCATCAAAACATCCTCTTTTCTATAATTATTAATTCAATTATAACATATTTTAAACTTTACAATTTTAAATGACAAAATCTTTTTATAATCTTTACATATAATTTGAAGTTATATAAACATTTATCTTATTTACAAAAAAATATTAAAGTAAGTAAAAATAAGTATCTAAAACTACAAAATATAAAAAAATTCTAAATTATTTTATTATTTTCACTATTTTATCTACCCAATATATCAATTTTTTGTTATAATTCTTATATAGACTAAGGAGCGGTTAGAATGGATAAAGACGTTTTAAAAGAACAATGTTATATAGTATCCCTTGACAATGGTATCCGCAAAGAAGAACCAGTTACTATTGAAGTATTCAATAGTTTTAAAGATGGTTCAAAATTAGTTCAATTAAATAATACAGTTTTTGGTTTATTAAACTTAAATAGTATAAATCCTGAAACTATGTATATAGATGATTACGCAATTATTAAAGCTGATATAGCTGAATTATTAGATGTTGATCACGAAGAAACAAAAAGAATAGTAACAGAAGATCGTAATATAGGAACATTTACTACTTTAAATTATAGTAAAGATATAGAAACACGTATTTCAGGTACTGCTGCTATTAATAATATTGTTAATTCTATTAATAATAAATTAATATCTGGTGAGGAAGCTTTATGGGTAGATAAGATATTTAAGTATCCTAGTGGTTCATCAGGTAATAGCATTAAAGATCCTCAAGAAATAGAAGATATTATTAATTTAGGTTTATATGCTTTAAATAAAACTATTGAATTACAAAGTGGTCAAGAAATAGAAGCTCGTTTAGGTAAAGCTATTAGAAAAAATTATTTAAGAATGATTCTCTTTGATTTAATTATTGGTAAAAAATATCGTGGCTTTGATTATTACTTAATAAGTAAAGTTAATGAACAAGGTAAACCAGTGTGGGTAGATGCTTATTTTGCTCCAATATCTATATCAAGTAATAGTAATAAAGAAAATTATCTTAAAGATGAAGAATATGTTATTAATAATAAATACATAAATCGTGAAGCTTTATTAAATGTTCTATTTGATAAATACTATAAAGAAATAAATAAACTTTCCCAAGCTATAGCTGATGCTAGAAAATTATATATTGATGCTATTAGTAGAATTATCTATAATAATACTGACTTATCTAAAGCATCAACTCTAGAAGATTTATTACTAGCTAATTTAGAAAAAGTAGCTAAAAAACAAGATACTTATGAAGCTAAAATAGATAAAGAACAAAAAACTAATAAAGTTGAAAGAACAATGGCTACTCAAAGTCTTAATGTTCGTGTAACAACTAAATTAGATTTAATTCAAAAAAAATATCCTATTAATCCAAAAGATCATAAAGATACCATTAAAGAAACTAAAAAGAAAAAACAAGAAGATGTAACTTTAACTGTTGAAGATGAAAGTAAAAAAGGATTTGCTTCTACAGCTATCTTACTATCAGTTATTGCATTAATATGTGGTATAGGAATAGGAATAGCATATATTTTACTAACATTAGGGAGCTAATAAATAGTTCCCTTTTTATTGCAATAAAACCAAATTCATTATAAAATAAACATAAGTAAAGGGTGGTTTATGTGGTTAAAAATCATAAAATTATTATACTAAGAATCATCTTTATAATAATTATTATTGGTTTAATAATTTCTAACATCTATTTTATAAATAAATCTTATAAACATAATAAAGAAACTATAATTACTGAAGAATACATCTTTAATAAAATAGATGATAAATTTGATAAAACTAAAAAATACTACAAAGTAATAAATTATACACAATTTAAAAAATATTTTAAAGGAGATAAAATAAGAACAATAGCTATTATAGATAATACTTCTAATACATCTAATAAATTTTTAGAAACAATTAATAAAATAGTTTTCTATAAAAATACTAATATCTATTTATTAGAGCTAAATAAACTATCTAAGAAAAACTTAATATCATATTATGAACTAGATGAAAATTTTAAAAACTTAGAAAGTAATTATTTAATAACTATTAAAGATAATAAAATATTATCTCTTGTAACTTTTACAAATGAAGATTTAAATATTTTAGAAGAAGGAATAGGTGAATAAAATGGGAAAAGTATATGATCAAGTATGTATGTTTAAAGCTAAATATCCAGCTACAATTACATGGTGGAGATTACGTAAACATGCTAAAGTAGTAGAACAACATTTAAATCCAGATGAAGAACCTATCTATACATTTGCTGGTCAAAATAATAATGATATGTTAGATGTTTTTTCTACTTGTGTTATTTGTTTAACTAATAAACGTATATTAATAGGTCAAGACCATATTCTATATGGATATTCTCTTAATTCTATAACTCCAGATTTATTTAATGATATGCAAGTATTCCGTGGTTTATTATTTGGTAAAATAACTATTGATACCATAAAAGAAAAAGTTATTATAACTAACTTAGATAAAAGATCTCTTCCTGAAGTAGAAACAGCTATTAGTAGTTTTATGATGGAAGAAAAGAAAAAGTATGCTATTAACAATAACCATTAATACTAATATATAGGTGATGTATATGAAAAAGTACAGATTAAAAAAAAGTGCTATAATCATACTACTTCTAATCATCTTAATTATAATAGCACTTATACTATTTATAATATCTTTATTTAATAGTAAATCTTATAGCTTAGAATATAGTATTAACGACTATAATATTAGTGAAAACTATGATGATAAAACTAAATCTTATTACTATGAAATAACTCTTAATAAAATAAAATATAACTTTATATCTGAAAAAGATTATACTAAAGAGAAAAAACTAATTAAAGATATTAATAAATATGAATATGATAACTACATATGTCTTACTATAACAAGTGATTATATTGATACAATGCCTTTATGTAGTAAAGACAAAGAACTAATGTCTTTCTTCTTAGTTCCAGAAGAACTACAAAATGAACTAAAAGATTATCAAAAAACTCCTATTATAGAAGATATTAAATATGATAATTATCAAATATATAACAAAGATAATAATATCTTTATATGGTCTTATAAAGGATTTAACTACTTACATAATGGTAAAGTAGAATTTATTAAATTATTTGATAAAGACATTTATGACATCCCTTTAGCTACTAAAATAAATAACTATATAGTAGTACCAGATTATACACAAAACTATAACTTTAATAAACTATTTATAATTAATACAGATACTTTAGAAGTATCTGAATGGTCAATTAAATATGATATATCTTATGATAGTTATATACTAGGTACTCATGATAAATCAATTTACTTAGTAGATAAAAAAAATAACTCAGAATATGAACTAGTTCCTCATAAAAAGAAAATGCGTTTAATAGCATCTAATAATAAAAAAGGAATTACATACGAAAAAGATTCTGAAGTATCAATAAGTTTAAATAAACTAACTACTTCTAATCAAACATTTACTTATTTAACTAATTATCACTATATAATAGAAGATAATACATTATACATGTATCATAATAATTCATCATATAAAATAAAACTATCTGATTTAAAAATAAAAACAATTATATATAGTAATAAAGATAATGTTTATTACTTAGTAGATAATACCTTATATAAATATAATATAAAAGATGGTGAACAAAAACTAGTTAATTATAGTGAATGGGAATTTAATTATCAAAATTTAATATTTATTAATGACTAAATTTAAAAATTCACATAAGTTATATTAGGAGTGATTTTATGTATGATAAATATCTAATACAACAAGGTGATGATTTAAAAAGTATAGCTAAAAAGTTTAATACTAAAGAAAGTATTATTCTTGATTTAAATAATATTCCTTTTCCAGATATGATAAGAGAAGGACGTGAAATAATAGTACCTCTAAATAAAGAAAAATACTTTGAATACTATACAATAGAAAAAGGAGATACTTTATATGGTATAGGTAGAAAATATAATATTAATCCTGATTTATTAGCA
Organism: uncultured Bacilli bacterium; assembly: GCA_947625535.1. Taxonomy (GTDB): domain Bacteria; phylum Bacillota_I; class Bacilli_A; order RF39; family UBA660; genus Coprovivens. The sequence goes on along the minus strand of CANQOR010000033.1, from coordinate 7,281 downwards.
TTATTAAATGGTTTAAATAAAGAAGATTATATCTATCCTGGTCAAGAAATATTAATACCTAAAAGTAATTATAGTTACTATGTAACTAAAGAAGGGGATACTATTGATATCGTAACTGATAAATTTGGTATAAAAAATGAAACCTTATTTGCTAATAATGAAACAATTTACTTATTACCAGGTCAATTACTAGTAAAAAAGAATTAAAATATGAGCAATCATATTTTTTCTTTTTTACTATTTAATATGATATAATTAAATAAGAATAGGAGGGTGTATATTAGTGATTATTAAAAACCCTTATAGTACAATAGCTAAATACTATAGAATAATAAACTTTATTTTATTAGTACCATTAGTATATTTACTATTAAAATATGGTGATATAGCTGAATTCTATAGAGATTATGTTAGAGCTGGATATTCAACACCAGAAACTAACTTTGTTGATACCTATGTAACTGGATTAACATTCTTAGTACCTGTTGTTTTAATAATAGTAAACCTTGGTATATATTTTGTTTTCTTATCCAAAAAGAAAAAACAATCATACCATTTATTAGTACCAGCTTATTGTGTTGTACTATTAATACTAGATTTATTATTTCATACAACAATGACTACTATTCAAAACGGTGGTTTAGATCCAACCTTTGCTAACTTCGTTCGAGATTGTGCTAACTTGTGTCCTCTTCCTTTATATGCATTTATTGTCATAGGTATTTCTAAATGTTTTGGTTTCAATTTAAAAACTCTTAAATTTGATATTAAAGATGAACTTAAGATAACTGATGAAGAGGAAGATGACATAGAACTTAAAATTGGTGATGAAAACAATAGCGTTAAAAAACAAGCTGTTCATTTAATACGTGAATTAAAATACTATATTTTGGAAAACAAATTCGTCTTTACTTGTTTCTCGGTTGTTTTTGGACTTGCCATAGTAGGTTCTATAATCTTAAAATTTCAAGTATATAATAAAACATACTATACTAATCAATCTTTTTCTTTATCTAATTTTACTTTATCACTAAAAGAAAGCTATATATCTAATGTTGATTATCATGGCAATATAATAAGTCGTGATAAATACTTCTTAATTGTTAAAATGGGTATTATTAACAATGGTCAAGCTAGAGTTATTGATAGAGGTAGTTTTAGAATAAGTGTTAATGGTGAAAATTTATATCCAAACTATGAAAGAGCACTTCGTTTCTTAGATATTGGTAAACCATATCAAGGAGAAGAAATACCTAAACAATCAGAGGAAAATCCTGGTGAAGAATATGTTTTAGTATATGAACTAACTAAAGATCAAGTAAAAAGTAGTTACCAAATGAAAATATTAACTGATTTAACTCAAAAAGAAGGTCATCTAGTAACAAGATATAAAACTATTAATATAAAACCTACTAATATAGTAAAAGGCGAGAAAATAGGAACTGGTAAATTAAATACAGAATTAAAATTTAAAGATACAGTCCTAGGAGATACTACTTATAAATTAAAATCTTATAAATTAGATGTTAGTTATCAATATGAAGCTCAAAATTGTAGTAATGGACAATGTACTATGATAAGAGATAGAGTAGTACCTAGTGGTGGCAAATATCTATTTATAATTGAAGATGAATTAAAATTAGATGAAAATACGCAATACTATAAAAATAGTCCTCATGATTTTTATAATGATTTTATGTCTGTAGATTACATTTATAGTCCATCTAATGGTACTGTTAAAAATGATGAAATACATAATATTTCTGCTATTAAAGATGTTACTCCAAGAGGAGTAACAAATGTTAAAATCTTTGAAGTACCTAGTACAATAAGATTTAGTACAAAGATTAACTTAGTAATAACTATTAGAAATAAACAAATGGTTATTGAGTTAAAGTAAAATATTGACAATTATTAATTGTTATTATAAAATTAAGACATGTCTTAAAGACATGCCTACTTGGGGCTTTAGCCAAGCGGTAAGGCAAGGGACTGCAACTCCCTGAGCACCAGTTCGAATCTGGTAGGCCCCTCCATATTGAATTATTACGAACCATAGTGGTTCGTTTTTTTTTGTTGTATATATTGTATATATTATAAATAATAAATACCCATAATAAGTTTTTATGTTACAATAAAAAACATTAGGTGATTTATCATGGAAAAAATACATATAACTAATTTTAATCAAGCTATTAGATTAAAAATAAATAACTATATTGAAAATAACTTAATGAAATGTATTGATACTAATCAAAGTTTAAATGAAATGGTTGATTACTTATATAGTATGCAAGGGGAAGATAAAAAAACAAATTATTATGAATACTTTGTTGGTGTTGCATACTTAGATGCCTATAAAATGTTTTCTTATAAACAAAAAAATTTACTAAGTAGTGAAGAAGATATTGAATTTTTTTATAAATTATATAATATTTTAGATTTTAATGACTTATTAGCTGAAGTAAGTGCTAATCCTGGTTACTTAAAATCTATTCTTAAAGCTTCATATGATTACTATAATCTCCCTTTTCTAGGACGTTACCTAATACTTAAATCATTATCACCTAGTGAAAATAAAAAACTAGGTTTAATATTTGCTCCCCATACTTTAGATTTAACTGAATATAATGATCCTTTAACTCTTGATGACATAATTAAAGATATTAAAAGACAATGTCATAAATATCAAAATGTTTTATCTATTGATTTCTTAGAAGGAGTTATCTTTAGTGTATGTGGTTATATTAAAAGAATGTTTAATATTAACAAAGAAAATGCTATTTCTATATGTTCTGAACTAGCTAAAAAAGATTATCTTGCTTCTATTTATCTAACTAGACAAATAAAAGACAATGATACTTTAAATAATCATATAAAACTATATGAAAATAGTTCTTATGAAGAAATAATAGCTCATTTTAATAATGATGATGAGTTCTTATTTGATACTATATGGATGTTAATAGATTTATATATTACTAAAACATTTAATGATGTTAGCATAGATGAAAAAAGTATTGAAAATGGTGGTAATGACACTGTTATAAAAAAATTAATTCCTAAAAAAGACAAAAAAGATAAATAACAATCACTATTATAAATATTAAATGATATAATATTTATATAAAGTAGAGTGATTAAATGGCTAGACGTAAGAAAAAAAATTCTTTTCCTATTATCTTAGTTATCTTTATGATAGTAGGTTATCTATTATATTTAAACTATAATCAAGAATCTTATTCTAATCCTAATACTAATAGAGTATCATCTGATTTACATGTTTATTTCTTAGATGTAGGTCAAGCTGATAGTATTTTAATATCTAATAATAATCATTACATGTTAATAGATGCTGGTAATAATGAAGATGGTCCTAAATTAGTTAAATATTTACAAAAAGAATTAGGTATTCAAAAATTAGATTATGTAGTAGGTACTCATCCTCATGAAGACCATATTGGTGGTTTGGATAATATAATAAATAACTTTGAAGTAGATAAAATATATTTACCAGAAGTAATAACTACTACTAAAACATTTGAAGATGTTTTAGATGCTATAGATAAGAATAATTTAGAAATAAATGTTCCTGAAATAGGGGAAACCTTTAAATTAGGTGAAGCTGACTTTGAAGTTATGTATACTGGTACAGATGATTCTGACTTAAATAATTGTTCTATTGTTTTAAAAATGATTTTTGGTAATTATTCATATCTATTTACAGGAGATGCTACTGAAAAAGTTGAAAAAATAATTCTTGATAAAAATATTGATGTTGATATCTTAAAAGTAGGTCATCATGGTTCATCTTATAGTAGTAGTAATTCCTTTTTAGCTAAAGTAACTCCTAAGTATGCATTCATCTCTGTAGCTAAAGAAAATAGTTATGGTCATCCATCTAAAGATACTATAAATCGTTTAAAAAAATATACTAATAATATTTATATGACTAGTGAATTAGGAACTATTGAAATAACTAGTGATGGTACTAACATAGAAATAAATAATTATCATACAGATACAAATGGGTAGGTGAATTATGAAATATAGTGTTGATCGTTTTGAAAATAATCTAGCTATTCTAGAAGATATTAATACTAAAGAAAAAAAAGAAGTTCCTTTAGCAGAACTTCCAACTCCCTTAAAAGAAGGTTCTATCCTTACTTTTAAAGATAGCGAATATATTATAGATAGTGAAGAAGAAACTCAAAGAAGAAAAAGAATTATGGATAAGTTTAAAAGACTTAAGAAATAATTCTTTTTTTTGCATAAAATATAATAGGGGTGTTTTATGGATTTTAATTTTGATTTATTTATAGACATTTTATGGTTAGGTACTTTATGTGGTATTATTTCAATGATTTGTGTTAAAAAACTTAAATTAACTTTTAAATTACTAAATAGTCAAATAGCATCTATGTTTGTTAATTTCTTAATAGGTTTCTTTGTAAGTATCTTATTTACTAACTTATCAATAATTAATTCTATTGTCGTCGGTATTATAACTTGGATAGGAGCAGAAACTATTCTAGAAAAAATAAATAAAAATGAAATAACTAATACTTCACCTAATAATTTAAAACGAAAAAAGAACTAAAAAGTTCTTTTTTAAATTACTTTAATATTATTTAGTACCCAATCATAATCTTCTTGATTATAAATAGAACCACAATATTCACATTTACCATTAGCATTAACATCTATAGAAGCTCCACAAGTAGGACACTTTCTATTAATTTTCTGTTCCCTAGTATTTTTCTTTTTAATAAATTCTAATTCATATCTTTCTAATATTCTATATTCATTATTACCAGATACAAATTCTCCTGTATCTAAACTTATTAAATATTTAATATATCTAGCCTCTAAAAAAACAGTTATTTTATAATTATCATTATCTTCTTCTATAGCTACTATTTCACTACTTTTAACATTTAGTTCATCATACATCTGACGACATCCTAAACTTTTAGCTTTATCTATAATATCTTGTCCATATTGATAAACATTATCACTAATAAAATGATCAACTTGTTCTAATTCATCTTTCATTATATTAGTAAAAAACTGAATAAAAATATTATTTACTTTAGTTAAAAATAAACTTTTAACAAAAGTACTATCTTTAGTATTAAATTCTTCTAATGTCATTTTAATCTTCTCCTAATTTAAGTTTCTTTTTTGTGTTAAAACAAAATCACTTGGTAATTTAACTATCTTACTACGACAATATTCACATACTTGTGAAGAAGTATTCTTAAGACTAGCTCCACAATTAGGACATGTAGTAGGAGATACATCTTCTTTAGATTTTACATAAGTTAATAAATAGTTATTAGTAAGTTTTCTTTTATCAGTACCTCTTGTTACTTTATTAGTTTTAGTATCAATTACATAATCATAAAAAGAAGTATTCATATAAACAGACATTGTTATTTTACCATCTTTTTCATCTAAATAATAAATACTAATATTATTAAGAACAAACTCTCTCATAATATTTTGACCATTTTTAAGTTTTAATGTTTCTAACTGTGATTTATAAGTATTAAATAATTCATCAGAACAATATTTTTTTAATTTTTCATAATCAAAATTCATCCAAGCCATTTGTATTTCTACAAAGTTATCAAATATTAATTTACTTAATTTCTTTAAATCATAACCAGGTAATATTTTACTTAATTTTTCTTGATCAATAGATTTATATATTTGATTTTCTATGATAAAGTCAGATTTTACTTTTTCATCATGTCCTTCTTCATTTTTAGCATCTCCTCTTATCTTTAAGACAAAGTTAATATATATAAGATATCCAATTAGAATAAGAATCATTATTAAGAAAACTGAATCTTCTGGATCAGCAGAACTATGACTTCCTGAACTAGAATGACTATATCCACTATCATAACTATCATAATCACTCCAAGAACTACCACTATCCCAATCACCGGAATCGAAGCCACCACTCCATCCTCCAGAATCATAACTACTATCCCAGCCAGAATCAGCCTTTATAAATTCATTCATTCCTGATTTAAAAGCTACAAAAACAAAAACACCTACTATAACTAATACAGATGTAATCATTATTATTTGTTTCTTATTCTTTTTCATATTACTACCCTCTATCATAATTTAGTATATCAAAAAAAACAATACTATTAAAGTATTGTTTCATTATCAAAACCAAGTTTTTCTTTAACAATATAATTAGGTCTTTTTTTAACTTCTGTTGTAATAGCAGCTATGTATTTACCGATAATTCCCATTATAATAAATTGTATTCCAAATAAGAATAATACTATTAATATTAAAGCATAAATAGCTTCCATATTCATTCCATATCCTAATACTTGTACTAATAATACTATTAAATATATTAAAGATACTACTAATAACATTAAACCTAAATTAATTGACCATTTAAGTGGTTTATCTGAAAAAGCTAAAATACCATTTATTGCATATTTAATACTAGCTTTAAAACCAAATGAAGTTTTTCCATTAACTCTAGGTTCTACATCATAAGGTAAATACTTAACATTAAAACCTATCCAACTAAACATTCCTTTAGAAAATCTATTTCTTTCACTTAAACTTAATAAAGCATCTTTAACATCTTTTCTAAACATTCTAAAATCTGAAGCGGCATTTTCTAAACGAATATCACACATATCATTCATTACTTTATAAAACTCTTTCTTACAGAATCCCATAAACTTAGATTCTTCTTTACGTTCTTTCATAACCATAGCTACTTCATCATAGTTTTTGTTATTATCTAAAAAATCCATCATTTCTATTAAATACTTAGGATTTTGTTGTAAATCAGCATCTATAATACATGTATAATCCCCTCTAGATGCTTCTAAACCAGCTAATATAGCAGCTTCTTTCATAAAATTTCTTGAAAAAGAAACTACTTTAATATGTTTCATATCTTTTTCATATAATTCTTTTAATTCTTCAAAAGTTTTATCATTTGAACCATCATCTATAAAAATAACTTCATATTTAATCTTATTTAATACTTCACTTATTTTATCAAATATCTTACTAACATTACCTTCTTCATTCTTACAAGGTACAATAACACTAAGTTTCATATAAACACCTCTTTAGTAATTATAGCAACATTTTCAAAAGAGGTCTATATAAATATAACTTGATAATAAACCATATTTTTGCTATTATTATATATAATCCCGACTTTGACAGTTTTTAAAAGGTAAAAACTCCCAATCCCTTTGTTTATAAGGGGTTGAGAGCTTTTTT
>CANQOR010000032.1 GCA_947625535.1 uncultured Bacilli bacterium | reverse complement strand
TAAAAGAACTTTCCTATAAGATAAAAAAAGATTGATTTTCATCAATCAAGCACTAATTGTAATTAAAATAGCTAAAATAAGAAGAAATAGGATAACTATATATCTTGATAAATTCTTTTGTAACATTTCTATTCCTCCTAATAACTAAATTATATTCTACAAAAATATTATTTTCATTGCAATAAAACCATTTAAATTTCTATTTAGTTTACGCAAATATTACAATAAATGACTTTTATCAAATAATACTTCATAAGTCTTATTAACTACTTTTTTAGACATATAAGTAATACTTGGTAATTCTCTAACACTATTTAATTTATCAATTGCTGTAATAATAAAACCTTCTTTATATTTAGGTGGTATTGGTGTTAAAGGAAACATATGTCTTTTAATAGCATTCGTAATTTTTTTATTTTCTAATTCTGGAAAATACTTAACATAGTTTTTAGCGGCATCAGCACCATGAACAAAGCCATGCATTTTATACCAAGGTTTTTTCTTTTTAAGAGCCTTAGCATATTTACCATCATCTAACATTTCTATTTCTGGTGTAGATATCCAAGCTTGCGTATAAAAATCATGTAATAAACCAGCTATCGCACATATTCTTTTATCAGCATTAAAATAACTTGCCACCATATAAGCTTTAAAAGAAACTAAAATAGAATGTTCCCATACTGATAAATTATGATGATGCATAAATAATTTTCTTTTTTGAAATTCAGGATTCTTTAAAATATTTTCCACTATTAAATACCATTCTTCAAAGAATGGATTTAAAGTTATAGATGGATCTATATAACTAATAACATCTTCATCATAATAATTCATCATAATCCCTCCAAATAATTAATTGCATCTTGTAATGTTTTAATACGCACAATATTAATATTATAATTTTTTTCTTTAGCTACGTCTACTGCTTCATCGTAATTTCCATCAGGAACTAAGAAAATATCAGCATGTTGACGTACAGCACCCATTATTTTATATTTAACTCCCCCTATTTCACCAACACTACCATCTAATGAAATAGTTCCGGTTCCAACAACTACTTTACCATGAGTTAAATCTTGGTTAGTTAAAGCATTATAAACCATTAAAGACATCATCATGCCCCCACTAGGACCAGATTCTGACATCTTAGAATCTATTTCAACTTTCGTATCACTATCTATATCAAATGTGGTAATAGATGAAACTCCTATATAATGTTTGCCATCTTCTTCATAAATAATTGCTTTAGCTTCCACTTTCTTTTTATCACGAAGAACAGTTAAACTAATTTCATCCCCAACCTTAACATTTGCTACTATATCAGATATTTCATCAGTTTCATTAATTTTTATTCCATTAATAGATACTATGTCATCCCCAACTTTTAAATCCGTATTAGCTTTTTCATCAATATAGACAATTATATTATTTTTATTAGATACTTCATATGGAACATTAGCAGCATCCATTCCTACAGCAATTGCATAATTAATACTTTGTTCTAAATATAACTTATCTCTCTTATAAGCATCTTGAATAGATTCATTATCATACTTTTCATTACTTTGAGGGACAACTTCCCAATCATCAAATAATAAACCAAATAAAACAAAAGGAATAGTTCCTCTTCCCACAGATACATAAGCCATATTAAATGAACCTTCCGTATGGGTTACTTCACCATTAACTTTAACTCTATTTTCTAAATTAATAATGCCTCCTGGCATTTCAACATCATATGGTAATGGAACTAAAAATATTATTGATGTAATTAATAAAATTAATAAACAAATGAAATTTCTTTTAATAAAATCTTTTATTGTTACATATACCTTATTAAACATTATATCACCATAAATATTATATCATTGAAAAAGGTAAATTATGAAAAATATCATAAAAGAAACATTTGTGTTTACAATAATATTAATATATTTTTATTATTGTTTAACTAATTATACATACATCCAAATGCAAATAAACTTTAGTATTAAAATATGGTTAACTAAAATAATACCATCTTTATTTCCAACCTTTATTATAGCTGATTTAATTTATAATTCTAATATTCCCTATTATATAAATAAATATTTACATCTTAATTACTTATACATACTTAGTATTATATGTGGAAGTCCTACTAATGCTTATATTATAAAAGAATATAATATATCACCTACTAAATTACTAGCAGTTACTAAATATACATCTCTATTATTTACTTATAACTTCTTAAAAGCCATTTTTAAGCCCAAAATAGCTCTTATTATAATATTTACTAATATTTTATCTAACCTAATATTAACTCTTTATATTAAGCCTCCTAAGATACAATATAAACATAATAACAATAATTTACTAAATATCTTAATAAAAAGTATAAATAAAACAACTAATACCTTAATATCTATACTAGGTACAATAATCTTCTTTAATACCTTACCAACTAATATCATAACTAATAAATACCTAAAAACAACAATCCTAAGTATCTTAGAAATAACTACTTCCCTAAATAATCTAATTACCATAAATATCCCACTATTTATAAAATTAATATTTACTTTAATATCTTTATCTACTTGTGGTTTATGTATAGAATGCCAAATAAAAAGTATCATCTCTGATACTTCTATAAACTATCTAGAATACTTAAAATATCGTATATACCATTTAATAATTTTTATAACATTAACATTTATTATAATAACTATTCTTCTCTAACTAATTTATAAGTAAACTTAATATTCTTATCTATTACATCTTCATCACTATCTAACTTATACCAATACTTAATTAAATGTACTTTAGTATATCCAGAATCTAATTCATAACTAGTTAATACATAACCATCATCTATTTTTTCTAAATCAACCAAATCTTCAAGATATAAATCATCTACACTAACCCTAATTTGTTTTAAAATATCTTCATCTTTAACACTAGGTGTAATAACTACTTTATAAGCTTTCTTATCTTTATTATTATTAGTAACTGTATATGTAACACCTTCTCCTTGAAGACCTAAACCATCACTCTGTACTTTTAATTCACGATACTTAGCATCATCAAGTACAATAACAAATCCTTCAAAACTAGCTACTTTATTAGCATTTCCTTTATTAATAGCAAATAAAGCATAACAAATAACACCTATAAAAAAGATTAATGCTATTACTTCAATAATAATTTGTTTCTTTAATTGTTTACTTACTTCCATAAGATACCTCATAAGGATTATATATTGATCCATCACCTGTTACTAAAGTAACATCCATATATAAATTAACAACCTTTTTTATATTTCGATCGACCAATTTACTGCTTAACAAAATAGCATTAGTATCGCTAAGATAATAAGCATTATCTTCCCCATCTGTATCTAAAAACCATAAATCATTTTCATTACTTAACCAACTTTTATAATTATTAGCATTTTCTATTGTTGCATCTTTATTATTTAAACTTCTTAAATAATCAAAAATACTTAAATAATCATCATTAGCATTATAATTTTCACGTTCCATATTAACACTAATTAATTTAATCTTATTATTAATAAAACCAACTATTTGATACATTTGATTATTATATTTAATATAATTATTAACTTTCTCTCCATAATAACGATAATTATTTTCTGTATCAATATAAACATTATCATCATTTATAATACGATCTACTAATAATTTATTATCTTCTTTAACTACAAAGTTTACTCTTACTTCCTTAAGACCTTTATTAATAATCTTTATTTTATGAGATACTTGATCATTTAAAGTACCAAGTTTCTTAATCTCTCCATTATATATTAATCTTTTATTTAATTTAGTTTCTACTCCATTATCTAAAACATAATATAAATCATCATAATTAGTACTTTCTACATATATAAAATAATTACTATCTATATCACTTAAATTAACTATACTTAAGTCTCTTTCAATTTCATCATTTACTACTATATCACTATAACTATCTGAATATACTACTTTTAAATTATTATTAGTAGATTCTATTAAACTTACTTCACTACCATCACTTGAATCTTTTGAATAAGAAAGCCCTAGTAATAAAACTGAAGCACCCATTACACAAACTAAGACAAAAGCAATTCTTTTATTCATTTCTACCACCTACCATAGATACTCTATAAATATATTAACACAAAAAAAGAAACATTTAAAGTTTCTTTAACATATTTTATAATAGGTGATTAAAAATGCGACCAAAACGTCATAACAATTCCTTCTTAACTTTAATAATAATCTTTTGCTTAAGTATCTTAATTTTTTATCAAATAATTATTACTTTAGTACTACCATTACGTTTTAATATCATAGTTTTATTAATTGAAACCTTTATTCTTTTCTTTCTTTTATTTAAATTACTATGGCCTTTCTAATCATTAAATACTATTTTAGAAGAACTATTAAGATAATTAATAAGTTCCCTAACCTCTCTTACATTATCTATTTCCCTTTTCTTAAAACTAACTTCTAAAGGGATACTTATTAATATATCTAATAATAATTTTTCATCTTCTTTTAATTCAAACACCCTATTATAATTATCTATTACATTTACAAAAGATATATCTTTCCATTCATTTTGATAAAACTTATATAAATCTAATACAGGTGTATCAATTATATAATGATCCCAACTTATTAAATAATCATTTTCATTTTTAATAAAATGTTCTAATTTTAAATTATTATGTACTAAAACAACTCTTTCACTATTTTTATCTTTTATTAAATTAAACCATTCATCTAATTTATCTTTTACGTATTCAAAAGCTTTATATATTAAAGTATAATTTCTTAAAAATAAATAATGACTAGGTACTAAATATTCTTCATTTAAAAAATCTAAAAATAATTCTTCATACATCATATTAATATAATTTATTCGTTTTAATATCTTATCATAAACTTCTTTATATTTATCATTAGTAACATTTTTAAAATAACTAGTTTTACTATGTAATAAACCTACTATATTAATTAAATCTAATGCTTTTTGTTCTTTATCTATACTAAGATCATCTTGATATTCTAAGACAACCAAATCATCACGACTATCTAAAGACATCTCTGGTATATAATTAAAACTACGACTTTTTAAATACTGATATAATTTATAATAATCTATTTTAGGATTTTCTTTTATAGCAAAATTACCATCCATCGTATTTAAAATAAAAACATTATTTTTTCTTGTTATTTTATAAGGTTTATATAATTCATTAAATACTTCTAAACTTCTAGTCATCTACATATTCTGGTATTACTAATTTATCACCTGTCTTAAGTTTATCTATCTCATTATATAATTTAATAGTTTCTAAATTAGTATCATAAAGTTTTATAATTGATTCAATAGTTTCACTTTCTTTAACAATATGAATATGATATGTAACATATTCATCTACTGTTTCTATATGTTCATCTTCTATACTTAAATCTTTTTCATTTTTTTCTTCCTTAGTTACTTCTTCTTGTTCTAAAGAGTCAATCTTTTTATCTTCTTCTTTCGTAGCTAAAAATTCATCTATTTCTTTATCTAAATCTTCATTAAATAAAGGTTCTTCAAATAAAACTCTATCTTCATCTATTGATGAAGGATCAGGTAAATCTTTAAAACGTTCTTCTTCAATTTCATCTCCCATTACACAAAAGTCTATCTTAACTTTTAATACATCTTCTTCACTTAATTCATATGTAAAATTCTCTATATCTACTTTAATGCTATCTTTTAGTATGTTATCAGGTAATATAGTAGTAAATGGTAAACGATATTTAAAATTCTCTGTTTCTGTCGTATCATTATGAGCTTTATAATCCCCAAATATAATAAAATCTCCCGCTACTTCTCCATCAAATACTTTTTCTTCATGTTCTAAAGAAATACTATTAATACTAGCAACTTTAGTATTAAAAACAATCTCCTTTGTATATGGTATTATTTCTTTCATAAAATTCCTCCTAGTTTATATTATGAAAAAAAGAGATTTTAATTACTAAAAATAGCATTAAATATCTCTTTATAATTTTTAACTAAGATAATTTTAACTTTGTCTTTAATAATATCAGGTATTAAAGATAAATCACATGAATTAGCATAAGGAATAAATATTTTTTTAACCCCCTCATTATAAGCTCCAATTAATTTTTCTTTTAAACCACCAACTTTTAAGATATCACCTTTTAAAGTAATCTCCCCTGTCATAGCAATATCATTTGGTACTTCTTTATTTAAAAATAAACTAATTAAAGATGTTGTAATTGAAACTCCTGCTGAAGGACCATCCTTTTTAATAGCACCTTCTAAAAAATGAATATGAATATCTTTGTTTTTATATACTTTATCACTAATTGTAAAATCATCTTTGTTAGCTTTTATATAAGTTAAAGCTACATTAACACTTTCTTCCATTACTTGACCAATCATTCCTGTAATTTTAAATTCACCTTTACCATCATACATTGCTGCTTCAATCGGCATTACCATACCACCCATTGTAGTATAAGCAAGCCCTTTTACTAAACCAACATGATTAGTAATTGCTTCATTTTTCATATCATATTTATAAGGTCCTAAATACTTAATTAAATCACTTTTCTTAACTGTTACCTTAATTGGACTATTAACTTCTTTAACTGATTTCGTAACTATTTTACGGACTATTGTACTTAGATTTCTTTGTAAATCACGAACTCCAGCTTCCTTAGTATAACGATTAATAACATCTAAAATAATATCATTAGTAAATTTAATTTCTTTGCTACATACTAAATGTTCTTTATAAATATTAGGTATTAAATAATTCTTAGCAATATCTAATTTTTCAAATTCAGTATAACTAGATAATTCAATAATTTCTAATCTATCATATAAAGCATCTGGTATATCTTCTTCATTATTAGCTGTTAAAATAAATAATACTTCTGATAAATCAAACGCTTCTTCAACGTAATTATCAACAAATTTATTATTTTGTTCTGGATCTAAAATATCAAGTAATACTGATGCTGGATCTCCTTTATAATCCTTAACCATTTTATCTACTTCATCAATAAGTATCAAAGGATTACTTGTTCCACATTTCTTTAATGCTTGAATTATCTTACCAGGACTAGCTCCTATATAAGTTCTTCTATGTCCATTAAGTTCTGCACTATCATTAAGTCCTCCCACACTTATTTTATAAAATTCTTTTTTCAAACTATTAGCAATTCCCATCGCTAAAGATGTTTTACCAACTCCAGGAGGACCAACTAAACATATAATTGGACTACGTAATTTCTTATTACGTGCTTTAACAGCAATATACTCAATAATACGATCTTTAACTTTTTCTAAACCAAAATGAGTTTCATCTAAACATTCTTTTATTTTATCTAAATCTTGTTCATCTTCTGATAAAACCCCAAATGGTAAATCTAATACTAAGTCTAAATAATTTCTAATAATACTAACTTCTGGACTTACTTCATTAGTATAATCTAATTTTTTAACTTCATTAACTAATTTATTTTTTAATTTACCATCACATTTTAAGTCATTAATTCGTTCTAAGTAATCCCCAATTATCTCGTCTTTTAAATCAGTCTCCCCTAATTCTTTTTTAATCGCATTCATTTTCTCACGTAAGACAAATTCTTTTTGTGTACGTTCAAAATCATCTCTCAAAGCATCATCTAACTTAACATCTAACTGTGCTACTTGTAATTCAATTGACAAATCATAAACTAAAGCATTAGCGCGATGATAGGGATCAATTTCTTGCATATATAATAATTTCTTTTCAATCGTAAAAGGCATGAAAGAAACAATAATATCTGTTATTTTATTTAAATCAACTAAATCTTTAATACTAGATAAAACACTATTACTAATGACTGAAGAACATTCAATATAACTATTTAATAACTCCAATATTTTTCTTCTTAAAGTTGTTTCTTCTACTTCATCATACTTCGGAATATCTATATCCATAGTATGAGCTTTTAAAATGTCCCCATCAGCAATCTCATTAACATATTCTAAAATCTTAACTCTTTTAAAACCACTAACAACAATTCTTAAATTACCGGTTTGTAATTGTATCTTACTTTTGATTTTACCAACTACTCCAACAGCAGGTAAATCAGATACATCAGGAGCTTCTTCATAAGGATCAACAGGGCAAACAATTAATATCTCCCCATTATGTTTTTGAATGGCTAAATCAATCACCTTATTACTAATATCATTGTTTAAATCAAGTCTAATATCTTGATAAGGCAAGAGCACTATCCTCTTTAGAAGCATTACTGGTAAATTGTTTTTCATGTCTCGCCTCCTATAAGATTAACATAAAATTTATTATAAAGATTTAGCAATTTTTTGTCTATGAATTTTACAAATTTTTACATAAAAAAAAGCAAAAATTATTTTTTGCTCTTTATTTTTTTCTCTTTTATAACTATTAATTAAAGTTAATTATATTTATATAACTTTTTGTTTTATTACTCATCTAAAATCTTTAAATCAGTTTCATAATTTTCACATTTATCACTTTTATATCTTGTAACTAATTCTTTTTCAGTATTAAATGAATTATTCTCACTATCATATTTAATACTATAAATTTTATATACTAAGCTATCTTCTGTACTAGCATCATAATTACTATAACAAGTATTATCATCACCATTACTAAATATAATAAAATTAAATTGATTACTAGCTCCAGCTTTGTATACAGTCTTTTTTAAGTTACCACCATTATTAGTAAACTTATCTTGTAAATTATAATTTATATTAGAACCTTTTAAATGTAATAAATTAGTATCAGTTCTAATAACTATATTATCGCCATAAAAATAGAAATCAACATTCTTAACTTTTTTATTATTCTTTAAAGAAGATATTGTATTATCAGTACTATAAGTTTCACCATCTACTTCCTTCATACTAGTAGGTGAAAATAAATAATTTACTTTATTAGCACTAATATATCTGGCTCCTCCACTAGATATATAACCAACTTTATCACTCCATATTTGAATAGTTCCTATACAACTATTATATAAATACTTCGTAATAGTTTTATCTTTCTTTACTTGATAAACAAGTTTATAAGAATCTACTTTACATGTTTCACTAACTGTAATAGGTGTCGTTAAAACAAATTCTTTACTATATATTCCAATATAATCACTAACATCTATTTCATCAACTACCACATTAGTATTATTTTCTTCTTTAGAAACAGGTACATTAGATTTATCTACTTCTAAATTATTTTTATTATAAATACCTTCAGCTTCTTGAACTTTAATTATGGAAAATAAAAATATACTAAATACTGTAATAACAAAAGATAAAAAATAAAGTTTGTTTTCTCTTAAATTTCTAAATAATGAAACAAATAAGACATACGTTTTATTTTTTTCTTTTTGTTTATTATTTTCATTTAATAAATCTTTATTTATTTCTTCTTGAACCAAAGTAAATTCTTCACTAACTTTTTCAATATCGCTAGTATGTTTCTTTTTCTTTGTCATTTAACCACCTTATTTTAATAAATTAATTATATCATACAAATAATAAAGATACATAAGAAAAAGTAATTAATCTAATTAATTACTTTACTTCTTCGCCACCTAGTATTTCTAAAGCCTTACGCATTTTCATATCATATTTAACAACTTCTAAGCCACCAAAATGTGATAAGAATTCAGCTTTATCAACATCATATTCTTGAGCCATTTTTTCAGCTTCTTTATTAGCATCTTCATCAGAAATTTCAATTTTTTCTTTATTAGCTACTTCTTCAATTAAATAACGATATTTAACACGTTTAGTAGCTTCTGGTTCCATTTGTTTATGCATATCTTCATGAGAAGTACCAGTAAATTGTAAATATTGATCTAATGAAATACCTTGCATTCTTAGTTGTTCGCCAAATTGATTTAACATACGATGAACTTCATCATCAATAATTTCAGGATTAAGTTCAACTTCCATATTCTTAGCTGCAGCTTCTAATACATCATCTAAATATTTATTTTTATTTTCTTCATTTTTACGTTCTGTAATAGCAGCTTTAACTTCTTTCTTAAATTCTTCTTCAGTTTCAATATTATCATAACCTAAATCAGCATAGAAATCTTTGTTTAATTCAGGTAAAACTCTTTCTTTAATTTCTCTTACTGTAACATTAAATTTAACTTCTTTATTAGCTAAATCCTTCGTATAATTTTCAGGAAATTTTAAATTTAATTCTTTAGTTTCACCAACTGCCATACCAACTATTCCTTCTTCAAAACCAGGAATAAATGTATGAGAACCGATTTCTAATGGATAATTAGAACCATTGCCACCTTCTAAAGGTTTACCATCTACAAATCCTTCAAAATCAATAACAGCTGTATTTCCTTCTAAAACATTACCATTATCTTTAACAACTATTTCTGCAAATCTAGAAGCTAATCTAGCGATTTCTTCATCAATTTCCTTAGCACTAACTTTAACAGGATCTTTCTTAACTCCTAAATCTTTGTATTTACCTAATTTTACTTCAGGTCTTGTAATAATAGTAAATTTAAACTTAACATGGTCTTTATCAATTTCAGTAACATCCATTTTAGGTTCACATACAGGTAATAAATCATTATCTTTAATTGCTTTTGTATAAGCAT
Source organism: uncultured Bacilli bacterium (assembly GCA_947625535.1). Taxonomy (GTDB): domain Bacteria; phylum Bacillota_I; class Bacilli_A; order RF39; family UBA660; genus Coprovivens. The sequence goes on along the minus strand of CANQOR010000032.1, from coordinate 11,039 downwards.
CATTACAAGCTTCATCTACAGCATCCATATATAAAGACTCAATACCGAATTTTTGAATATAAACATTCTTAGGACATTTACCTTTTCTAAAGCCATCCACTCTTAAATCTTTATTTTTTTTATTAAAAGCAGCATCAAGAATATTAGACCATTCACTACCTTTAATTTCTACTTCTACATCATGTACGTTTTTCATAAAATATCTCCTTCAACTTCTCATATTATACCTTACAAATATGTATTTTACAATAAAAAGACAGCATTAAGCTATCTTTATAATCTTAACATCATAAGACCCATTAGGACCAACAACTGGAATAACATCACCAACTTTTTTACCCATTATAGCAGCTCCAATTGGTGATTCATTACTTATTTTGTTTTCAAATGGATCAGCTTCTAAAGATCCAACAATTGTATATACATCTTCTTCGTCATCATCAACATATTGGATAGTAACTTCACATCCTACATTAACATGACTTTTATCATTAGAAGAAATAATAGTTGCATGTTCTAATTTATATTCAAGTTCTTGTATTCTAGCTTCAATTTTTGCTTGTTCATCTCTTGCTGCGTCATATTCTGAATTCTCAGATAAATCTCCATGACTTCTAGCTTCTTTGATTGCTAAAACATTTTCAGCCCTCTTATTTACTCTTAAATCGTTTAATTCTTCTTCTAACTCAGCGTAACCTTGAGCTGTAAGTAAGATTTCATCTTTTTTTGCCATCTAAAGCATCTCCTTCAAAAATATCTTCCTAAGAATACTACAAAAAGTTAGAAATGTCAAACACTTTAATACGCATCATATCAAATGGTACTAAATCCTTATCAATCTTGAATTTTACAATCATTTGTGGATGATTAGCAACCTCTATTTGAAGTCCCTTTTCATCATATAATTCCTCTGGTATTGTAAAAGTAAATACTTCTGTATTAGGTCCAAAAAATTCAACTACATCTCCCGGTTTAAAATAATTTCTTTGTTCTAAAGTAACCACTTTATTTAATGAATCATATTCTTTTACAATACCTAAAAAATCTTTATTACTTACTTCATCTCTACCTAAAAAGTATTGTTCATCCTTACCAGGTAAATTATCAAAAAATTGACTAATTGAATCTCTATTAGCACATCTATTTAATATACTTAGGTAATAATTAGTATATGCAATATTTAACTTATTATTTACTACCATATCAATTAATTGACGATATACATAAATAACTGTTGCTATATAATAAACACTACGCATTCTTCCTTCAACTTTAAAAGAATTAACTCCTACTTGAATCATTTCTTTTATCTTAGCTACCATATTTAAATCCTTAGGAGTCATACTAAATACTTTATCTGAATTATCAGCATCAAAAACAAAACGACATACTTGCGCACAACCACCACGATTACTATCTCTATTCGTAGCATAATTAGATAAAACACAACGTCCACTAATACTAGTACACATTGCTCCATGAATAAAACATTCTAATTCAATACCAGTTTCATCTTTAATACGTTTAATATCTTTTTTAGAAGCTTCTCTAGCTAAAACAACTCTCTTAGCTCCTAATTCTTTATAGAAATTAACTACTTCATAATTTAAAGAAGAAGCTTGCGTACTAATATGTAATTCTAACTTTAAACCAAGTTTTTTCCATAAATCCATAATAACAACATCAGAAACAATAATGGCATCTACCCCAATATCATCTAATATTTTTAAATATTCTTCTACTCCTTTTAAATCCTTATCATGAAAGACAATATTTACTGTAACATAAACTCTTTTACCTAAATTATGAGCAAATAAAACTGCTTCTTTAATATCATCAATACTAAAATTTAAAGCATTAGCTCTTAAACTATAATCTTGTCCTCCAATATATATAGCATCAGCTCCATATAAACAAGCTATCTTAAGTCTTTCTAAATCTCCAGCTGGAGCAAGTAATTCCAATCTTTCCATTATTTACTTCTCTCCTTTAACTTATAAATAGTTTCCTTATATAAAAAACCCTCATCTTCATTATCTTCTTTAACAAAACTATTTAAGAAATTCATAACTTGTTCATGTTTAATCATCATCGTATTAACATAAAAATACTTAACATTATCTAAATTAATTAAATCTTTACCATTAAAAATATTTTCTGAATACATAACTGTTCCATATTTATTTTCTAAAGCTCTAAATTTAATTTTAGTAGCTTTATCTGTAATAATATTACTATTCTTATAAGGTACATCAAATTCTAAAGACCAATTACTTAATAATAATCTTCTTGAATACATAACTTGATTATACCCATATAAATGAAGACATACTTCACCTTTAGCTTCTTTAAGTATCTCTTCTATCTCTTCTTTTGTAATTTCATTACCTATAAAAACACTATCTACTCTATCTAACCAAAAATTAACAGAACGACTATTAGTACAGAAATGATTTTGAAATAAAATCATTTCTAAATTACTACTACTATTTTTAAGTACTTCATATATTCCTATATCTTCAAAAACAATTCCCTTAATAGTTTTAAATTTCTTCATTAACTTTTTAAAAAGTTCTATATCATCTGAAGTTAATATTCTATTTAAAATAATATATTTATTTGAAACATCAATTTTTTCTATATCTTCTAATGAATATGTATTATACCCAACACAAAATTCATCTAAACCAAAAAGAAAAGCAGAAACTCCTGCTTTTCTATAATCTTCTATATGATTTATATCATCAACATATATTAATATTTTAGATATCATTTTTTCTAATGCTTACAGATAAGCCGTCTCCAACATCATAAAATTTAGTTTCAAATTCTTCATTATTTTTAAGAAAATCTATATAATTTTCAATTTTACCTACTAATTGTTTAAGATTTCTACTAGCAATTTGACTTCTATTACCAACATGTCCATGAAATTTTAAATTATCAGAGATTATTACTCCACCTGGTTTTAAAAAATATTTATACTTTTCAAAGAACTTAGTATATTGTCCTTTAGCAGCATCAATAAAGATTAAATCATAACTAACTCCAGATAAATTAACTTCTAAAGCATCTTGATATACTACATCTATTCTTTTTTCTAAACCACATTTTTTTACATTCTTTAAACATTCCATGTAACGAGTTTCATCTCGTTCGATCGTCGTAACTTTAACATCATCTTTTACTGAAGCCATTAAAATAGCTGAGTAACCAATTGCACTACCTATTTCTAAAATTTCTTTAACATCATTAACTTTAATAAATTTTAAAATAAAAGCAATCGAATCTTTCTCTATTATTGGAACATTATAATCTTTCGCATACTGCTCCATTTCTAATATTTTTTCTTTCATTATTTTTTCACCTTACTCATATTCATACCACAAACCAGCTTTTTTTAACTCAGCTATTTTCGCTTCATGTTCAGCATTTGTCTTAGTAAAATAAGTTTTACCATTTTTATCAGCTACAAAGTAAAAATAATCATGCTTAGTTGGTTTTAAAGCTGCTTCTATTGCATTAACACTTGGATTACAAATAGGACCTACTGGTAACTTACCAGCCATATCAGCTGTTCTAGTATTATAATCATTTACTTCTTCAATTTCTTCTTGTGTTAAACCACGTTCACTCATTTCAAGACGAGCTCCATAATAAGTAGTTACATCACTACCTAAATTCATTCCATTATTTAAACGATTATAAAAAACACCTGCTACATTAAATAAATCTTCTTTACTAGTTTCATCAGTAACTATTGTTTCAAGTTCAATAATACTAGCTAAAGTAAGTATTTCATGAACACTATAATTACTTTCTTCTATTAAATTTCTAAATGGTTCTAATTTCTTAGCTGTTCCATTTAACAATACTTCAATTATATCTTTAATACTTGCGTCTTCATAAAAGAAATAAGTATCTGGATATAAATATCCCTCAAGTGCATAATATAACTTATCATTTAAAATATCATCAGTCAAGAACCAATATTTAGATATTAAACTACTCAAATATTCTTTATTACTTAAAGTATCTAATATTTCATCCTTAGTATAAGGATATTTTTCTATAATAACATCAATATAATTAGTTAATCTTTTACCTTCAATAAAAGTAATAGAAACACTACTATCTATAACGTCTCCATTACATATTTTATTTATTATTTCTTCAAAAGACATACTTCTATTTAAATCATAAATACCAGCTTGTAAATTACTTGTTTTATTTATTTTAATATATAAATATCCTACATACTTATTATTAATTAATTTAGCATCATATAATTCATCAACAATATTCTTTGAAGTAGAACCATTATTAACGATAAAAACAACACTTTCTTTATCATTTTTATCTACAGCTTCTAAAGATTTATTGTAAAAAACAAAAGCTCCTCCAATAGAAATAATAATAACTGCTAATATAATAGCTAATATAATTATTATTTTTTTCTTCATTACTAATTAGAACTACTTTGTGCAGCTTCATCAATTTTTTCTTGTACTGAAGATAAAATATTTTCGATTACTAACCATTCTTTTTCTGTTTCAATTGGTTTTAAAGATGGATCTTGTCCTGTTGGATCATATACAGAAGCATATACCTTAGTACTTCCTTCTTCATCTAAAGTATTATCTGTATAAACTATATAACTTTTTTTAGTTTCATCAGAATCAAAAGTAAATAGTATTTCACATTCTACTTCTTCTCCCTTATCATTAACAATTGTAAAAACTCCTTTTTTTTCTTCTTTCATTTTCTATTTTCCTTTCATTTTTAAGTAAGTATCAAGTATAATGCTTGCCGCAATACCATCTATTACTTTTTTTCTTTTTTGACGACTCATATCTGCTTCTAAAAGCGTATTTTCTGCCATTATAGTTGTTAAACGTTCATCTACTAAATGAACTTCCATCTTGTATCTTTTTTCTAAAGCTTCTTTAAACAACATACTTCTTTCTGAAGCAAAACCTAGTGTATTATTCATATTTTTAGGTAAACCTAAAACTAAATCTGTAATTTGATTATCATCTATAATCTTATCTAATTCTTTAAATAAAAGATTATAATCTTCTCCATCCCATCTTAATACTTTGTATGGTGAAGCTATCATATTCATTTTATCTGATAAAGCAAGTCCTAATGTTCTAGTTCCTAAATCAAGCCCTAAACATCTCATTTTTTCTTAAGATAGTCCTCTAAAATAATTGCCATTACTTCAGCACGTTCAAAATCCAAAATCTTATTTCGACAATCCTTATAACTTGAAATATATCCTGGATCTCCACTTATTAAGTAACCAACAATTTGATTTATCGGATTATATCCCCTTTCCTTTAGAGCATCAAATACTTCATTAAGTGTTGAAGATATTAGTTTCCTTTTTACTAAACTAACATCAAACAAACTAGTATTATCATTCATATAACACACCTTCTTAAGTACACTATAATTTTATCATTAATTATAAAATTTGAAAAGACTTTAATATCTATAAAAAAAGAAGAAACTACTTCTTCAATTTTAAACTATTTTGATCATCTACATAAAATCTTTCTCTCATAAGACTTACTAAACCTTCATAAATATCTTTCTTTTCTTTGTTATTTGCCACAGTCATTGCTGTTCCAAAAGCTAAAGTAGCTACTACAGTTCCTCCAAAAACACCCATAGCAATTGGATTATCAGCTATAATAGCAGCAGCACTAGTAACTAAACTTCCAGCCATAGATGCTCCCGTTAAAGTAGACCATCTTTTAACATTTTTTGAAGATGATTTAATTGCAATCTCAAAGGCCATACTAGGTCCATATTCCACTAATACTTCAAATACATCTTCCATTTCATCATAAGATTTAAAATCTATTAATTCATGTTTTTGACTATAAAATATTAATGCTTCATAAGCTTTATTAATAGCTTGTCTTTTTCTAACAACTCTAGCTTCATCTCTTAAAACATTTTCATTAGTTTCAACTCTCACTTCATTATGATCGTTAACTAAGTCATGCAAACCTTTAACAAAAGAAAAATCACTCATTAAATTTTCATCCATTACAAAAGTATTACGATAAGGATAATAATTATCATCTTCAAATTCAACATATTCTATTACTAAAACATTATAATCTAATAAAACCTTAGTAATAAGATTCTTTTGTTTAATTTTTTCATCCATAAAACGAATAAAAGATAAAAATGGTGCATCACATACTTTAATACCTTTAATATTTCTAGTATTATCATCCAAACTTTCTCTTTGAATAACTCTCATCATTTTATCAGATATCTTAGATAATTCAAAAAATTCTTCCATTTTATTTTCCCCCTTCGAATACTATACTATAAAATCTTCTATACTTCTAGTAATTTTAACCTTATATCATAAAAAATAACCTAGTTATTAAACTAAGTTATTTATTAATACTATTTGGATCATACTCAATATTTAAATGTTTATATGCTTTTTCTGTTGCTACACGACCTCTAGGAGTCCTTTTTACAAAGCCTTCTTGCAATAAATAAGGCTCGACAACATCTTCAATAGTAGTTACTTCTTCCCCAATAGATGTAGCCACTGTTTGTGCCCCAACTGGTCCACCATTGAACTTCGTAATTAAAGCATCTAAATACTGAATATCTATTTGGTCAAGTCCTGAATCATCAACTTTTAATCTTTCCAAAGAAGTTTTCGTAATCTCTTCATCTATTATATCTTGTTCAAATACCAAAGCAAAATCTCTTACTCTTTTAAATAATCTATTAGCTATACGTGGTGTTTTACGACTACGACGTGCTAACTCTCTAGCAGCAGCTTCTTCAATTGGCATTCCTAGTACTTTACTCGTACGATTAATAATTTGAAATAATTCTTCTTCCGTATAATAGCTTAACTTTGAAGTAATACCAAATCTATCACGTAAAGGTGCTGATATATCTCCAGCCCTTGTAGTTGCTCCAACCAAAGTAAAAGGTGGTAAATCAATACGTAAATTTCTAGAAGTTCCATCTCCATTAGTAATTACAATATCTAAAACAAAATCCTCCATAGCTGGATATAATATTTCTTCAATATATCTAGGTATACGATGTATTTCATCAATAAATAAAACATCACCTGGTTCCAAAGTAGATAAAATAGCTGCTAAATCCCCACTTTTTTCTATAGAAGGACCAGAAGCTGTCTTAATATTAGTTCCCATTTCATTAGCAATAATATGTGCTAAAGTAGTTTTACCTAATCCTGGAGGACCATATAATAAAACATGATCTAATACTTCATCTCGCATTTTACAAGCTTTAATAAATACTCGTAAGTTTTCTTTAATATCAGTTTGTCCAACATATTCATCTAAATTAGAAGGTCTTATAGATTGATCAAATTCATCTAACCCATCTTTTTTTTCACCATCAACTAATCTCCCCATTATTTAGCCCCCTTAATGTATTTATAAACTTCTTCCCAACTTTCTACTCTATTTAAATCAGTTTCATCTTTATTATATCTATCACCCATTAAGATACCATCAACTTTATAATCTAAAGCATCATAAATATTTTTAATATCATTATCAATAAGTAAATCAATACCTAGTTCATTACAAAGTTCACCTTTTTTAGAAATTCCCATAATAAGTTTATTAAATTTAAAACCATTCTTCTTTAGCCATTTCTTTGTAATCATTTTAACTTTTAAATTATTTTGACGACGTGTAATAAATATTATTTCATTACCTTCATCATATAATTTACTAACTACCTTACTGGCTCCCTTTATTGGTTCTAATTCACTATAATGACTACCTGATCTAATATATTTCATAAAGCCATCAACATCTAAAACAGTCCAATAAAACATTTCCATAAAACTATAAGCATTAGGATCTTTAAATCCTTTCCCTTTAACATGTTCCTTATCATACTTATAAGCTTCTTTAATAATTTTATCATGTGTCATAGACACAGTATCATCAATATCTATTCCTATTTTCATACTCTACCTCATTAATAATTTTAAAGCATCTTTAATTTGTTGTTCAATAGGTAAAGATGCATCTACTTGTGTTAATATCTTTTTAACATCTGTCTTTTTATAACCTAAACTATCTAAAACAGCCATTAATTCATCTAAACCATCATTAGTAAATAAATCATCATTCTTAACTAATTTACCTTTTAAATCTAATATAATTTGTCTAGCAACCTTATCTCCAACTTTAGGAAACTTAGTTAAATATAATATATTTTCTCTTTCAATAGCATCATAAATAGCATCAACTGGACTTGCTAAAATAGGAAGTGCTAACTTTGGTCCTACTCCCTTAACATTAATTAATCTTAAAAAGAAATCCCTTTCTTGTTCTGTTCTAAAGCCATATAAAGAAAATTCTTCTTCCCTTACATGAGAATATATATATACTTTATACTCTTTATCTTCTTGATAAACATATGGATTAGGTACAAAAATCATATACCCAATTCCATTATTATCTAAACTTATATAATTAGGTCCATAAGACTCAACTTTTCCTTTAATATAATTAAACATTTTTTATTCACCCTCTTAAATTAGTATAGCATACATTTGTATTATAAAAAAGATAAAATTACTTACTAAATTTAAAACTATAATCAGCATTAATAATATTCTTACTATCCTCGATTTTAAATACCATTTCAATATCTTCATTAATAAATTCTTCATATTTTTCAGAAGTATCATAATCAGATAAAGTAGTTAAATATCCATCGAAACTTAAAGTTAAAAAATTTCCACTAATATCATAAGTTCCATTATATCTATATCTAGCTTGATTAAAACTTATATATTCATATAATTCACATGTTCCATCTTCATTTAAAGCCAAATAAGAATACTTTGAATAAGCACAATTAGTCTTTGTTAAAAAACACTTATTAACCTTATAAACCCCTCTATTAAGTTTAGCATCAGGTATTATCTCCTCTTCTGGTTCTTTTTCTTTCTCCTCTACCTTAACTAAACTATCTATATTAGTAATATCAATATTCTTACTATTATCCATAAGATTTAAAAGACCATAATAACTAAAACCATTAGATTCATAATAAACTTCATGTAAACCCATATACATATATTGAACACTACATAAACCATCACTACATTCTAATTCATTCTTATCAATAATTAATTTACTATTATCTTCTACTTCAAATATAACATTATCTAGTACTCCTAAAGCACTTTTAAATCCTCCACGATTAATTAAATTAATCTTCTTATAATATAATTTACTTCTATTAAATAAATTACTTTTACCCTCTATATAAAACTCAATATCATCTTCATCTATCTTCTTTTCCCCATAATAATAATTATTAAAGAAATCATTTAAATCTTCAAATAAATCACTTTTAATATAATATAAATTATATATATTCTTTAGAGTATTCTTATCATACATTAAATCTCTAACTCTCTCAAATTCCTCTTTACTTAACTTATCATTATTAACCATCTTTTCATAAACAAAATTATAATTATTATGATTAAATTCTTTTAAATAATTGTTCTTTTGATAACTATCATAATATGAATAACAATATATTACATATAATAAAAAAGATATAAAGATTAATAAAAAAATAGTAATACCTATTGTAATAAATAAATTCTTATTATTAGTCATATTATCACTATCCTTAATATATATTAAGTATATCAAAATCAAAAATAAACCTCAATAAAAAAGATTCCCTAAGGAATCTAAATAAAATACTTATATCTTCTTTTTAATACTAAATATATCTTATCTAAGAAATTATCAAGTTTTATATTATTTACATATTTATTTACTTTAATATTACTAAATTTTAAATTAAGATCATCTAAATTAATATTTATTTTTTTATCTTCTATAATAACTTTTTCTTCTTTTATAACTTCTTTATCTACTTTAGTTTCTTTAACTTCTTCTTTTTCTTCTACTTTAGTTACTTTCTTACTAACGACTTTTTTATTATTTTTATTTTCCTCAGTAGTTTTAACTACTGGTATAACTTTCATCGTATCTTTAACTACAACTTTCATTTTTAAACTTATTCCATCTAACGATGCTGTTAAATAAGCTTCTCCCCTACCTCTAGCCGTAATTTTTCCATCAGAAGAAACAGTAAATACTTTATTATTACTACTATTCCAAACAATACTATTATTAGTAATTAAAGTTTCATTTAAATAAATATTTGTATTATAAAAAGTAACTTTTATATTAGTAGGATAATCATTTTCATTATTTAGGATTAAGCCATCTTTATTATAATAAGAATAATTAAAATTAATATATTGTTTTAAAACTTTTACTTTTCGATTAGAAACATAACTTTTACTATATTCATTAACATTAATCTTTTTACTTACCTTACCAGTAAATATTTGTACCCAATAGTAAGTACCATCTTCATTAATAAAAACCGCTATTCCTATACCTTCAAACTTAGGATTTAAAATATTACGGCGATGACTTTCTGAATTCATCCAATCATTAACTACCTCTTTAGGACTTATCTGTCCAGCTGCAATATTTTCTCCTAAACCATAATTAACTTTATAATCTCTAGCTATATCTTTTAAACTATTAGTTATATTAGCACTTGTATCTATCATATAAGGTCTTACATGACTATAATAAATAGCTATTTCACTAGATCTTTGTAAAGCCGCAGTAAAAGCATTCTTATCCATAACCAATGGTTTTAAAGAAGCTTTTTCACGTTCTTCATTAACAAGTTCTAATACTTTCTTAATATAATCTCCATTAATATTACCTTTTACATAAATATCACTAGTAGCAAATACTATACTGGGTATAAATATTAATGAAATAATTCCCATTAATAAGACCTTTTTCATACATAATCCCCCTAAAGTTGAGGATTATTATATATTAATAAACTCTAAAAGTAAAATTTAACTTCAAAAGACTTAAGAAAAAATCTTAAGTCTTTTATTATTCATATATTCTAACTTTTACTTTATTTAATAAACCATTTAA
>CANQOR010000031.1 GCA_947625535.1 uncultured Bacilli bacterium | reverse complement strand
TAATGAACGACTTTTTTTATAATATAATTTTTTCTAAAAATTTAAATAAAAGAACTTTCCTATAAGATAAAAAAAGAGGTTACCCTCTTTTTATAGATATTCCATTATAGCAACATTCTTTTCTAACTTAGCAACTAAGTCTTCACGATCATATTTAGAAAATATATCATCGAATGTTTTAGTATCGATTAAGAACATATTATAAAAACCACAAAATGCATCTATATAATTAGTAACACCTAAGTCTTGTAAACATTTAATGTTAGTAATTACTGTTTCTTTATTTAATTCTAATTGTTCAATTGCTTCATCAGGAATGTTCTCAGTTAACATTTCAATAAGAGTTTCATTAAAACCTAAGTCTTTTAAATACATCATTATGCATTACCTCCTATTGTAGATTCTTCTTTTAATCCTGTACAACTATCAACAATTTTCTTTAAAGTATCTTCATCTTTACGTAAATTATATAATGCTGATACAAGAATTATTTCTTTTTCTACACCTACTACTGGTTGATTATGTGATACTAAAGAATCTACTAATAAAGCTAAATTTCTTTCTAATTTATTCTTAGATATTGGAGTATCTGCTATTTGATAAGTATGAACTCCTATAGCTTCAGCATTAATATTTTCTTCTAATCTATTAATTAATTCATCATAGATTGATTTAGCTTCATCATTTAATTTTATATCTTTAAATGTAGTAGTCTTTTTATAATATTCATTTAATATATCGATTAATATTTCAACATAATCAGGATTACCAATAACATTTAGTAATGATTTATTAACTGTTTCACGATCACGTGGAACAAATACTAAGGCATCATCATGATATTCATTATAGAATTTTAAACCATCAAGAATAGTCTTATTAAATGATGATTCATCTTTTTCATATAATGGTTTACCATTTTCTTGACAATATGTAATTCTTGATATTAAAGCATCGGCTTTATTAGTTAGTATTTCTGGATGAGCTATGATTAGTTCTTCTAAACCAGCTTCAATTAAATCGTCTATATCAAATAATAATTGTTTAGGTGATTTCCAGAATGTACCTAAAGCATATTTACCATTTTTTCTTTGAATACCTAGTAAATAGTTCTTTAATATTTCAACATCTTCATAAATATTTTTAGAATTAAATAGAATAGCTTGGTTATTTCTCTTTTCTTTTTCATCTAGTTCATAACCATATTCTTCTAATTTAGTTAGATTATCTTTATATCTAGCAACATCTAAATCTAATAGATATAAAGTATCTTCATTAAATTGTTCTTGAAGTTCTTCAATAGCATTTATTCTATTTTCTAATTCATCATATGAATTTCTTAAACTAGAACTCATATTATTAACTAGTTCTGTTATATGAGATTCACTTATTCCTTTAGCTCTTAAGATAGTTATCTTTTTATTTAATTCAATATCAGCTAAATAAGTATAATCATCTGTAATTGTATAAATTACTTGATCACTAGCATTAATACTTCTTAATAATTCATAATTATCTTCTAGTTCTTTAAAGTCTACATCATTTAATTTAGATATTAAAGTACTATCATCTATAGAGTTTTCTTCTTTAAATCTATCATAACTTAATCCAATAGTTTCTAATGTTTCTCTTAATGTTTCTTCTTTAGAAGAATCACTAGATAGTTCTATTTCATTAGAATTTTCTTCTGAATTTATAACTACTTTAGGTTCATCTACTATATCAGTATGTTCTTCTTCATCTGTTTTTATATCATCCATATTAAATAATTGAGTAGATTCTAAATCTTCATTTATTTTATTTAATACTTCTTCATTTATAGGAACTAAAACAGGATTTTCATCACTCTTTTGTTCTTCAAATTCTTTAGATAAATCATAAGTAGTAGAATCTTCAGTAACGTCTGGAGTAGTAGTTTTTTCTTCAGATACTTCTATAGTTTCAGAAACCACTTCTTCTTTAGGTTCATCTACTTTTTCAGTTACTTCAACAGAATTTTCTTCTACTTCTTTTGTTTCATCTTCATATACTGCTTTAGTAGAAACATTTTCTTCCATTGGAAAGCCTTTTGCTTTTCTTTCTTCATACTCTTCATCATAATCAATTAATCCATCTTCAGGGAATAGGATTATTTTAGATAAAGATGTAATTTCACTAGGAGAGAAAACATTAAATCTGTTAAGAACATCTTTTACTTCTTTGGTAGAAAGCGTTTCTCTTTCTTCTTCATCTCTAGATAAACATTGCTTTAATAAATCTAATAAAGCAGCTGAATCACTAATAGAAGTTTCTAAGTTAGAAATAAGGCCGTTTAATTCTTGATTTAATCTATCACCAGTTTTACTGCATTCAAGAATATCAGCCTCGATATTGTTAATTTGATTTTCTAATTCATCACAATAGCCTGGTGCTTTTGCTGCAATTGTTGCAAGCATACTACCAATTTCTAAATTAACCCCTATAGCGCGTAAAGCTTCAAATGTATTATCGTCAAGACTTGAGAAAGCTGAGCAAAATGCTTCTTTTTGAGTAGAAAAGATTTCTAATTGACTTTCTGTTTCAACCTTTGCTAGTTCACTAGATGATTTCCTTTCGTCATTATTTTTTATTGCTTCTTTTGTTCCCTCAATATTCTCTTTAATAGATTTAATTATTACATTTTCGTTTTCAAAAGCTAAATTGTATAATTGATCTAATAAAGCCATTAAGTCTTGTGATATTTTAGCCACAATACACACCTCGCTTATTATAATATAGATTATAGCAAAAAAGTGATAAAGTGTAAATCATTTCTTAATGATTTTTTATTATTTTTTTATGCAAGCATTTATATTTAATATTTTTCGAATAAGACATTTTAGTTATCAAAATAAGAACGAATTAAGAAGACTTCAATTGTCATAATATACAAAGAAGTTAATAATTTTTAATATATATAATACAAAAGAATAACTCAGTTAATAATGCACCAATAAATGAATAACAAATGAAATTATAATTAAGTATCTCTAAGTTAAATTTTAGAATACTATTTACTATCATAACAATAATAGCAGATATTAACAAAGAAGTCATCAAAACTATTACGTCAAAAATAAGAATATTTTTTAATATATTAAATATATTTTGAATTTTATTATAACCAATGTTTTTTAATATAAGAATGTCTTTTTGTTCATCAGATACTAAATCTTTAATGACGATAACGATTATAATACAAAAAATTGTTAAGCATATAATATCAACAATTTTAAGCGTGTCAATTATATTCATTAATTGTTCGTCCATTCCCAACTCATCATCTTTATAAACTTGCCCTGACGTATAATTGATTACATTGTTTTTCTTTAAATCATCCCATTTTTCTTGAATTTTATCAAGTGAATTATATCTTGCTAATTCTACATAATATATATAATTTTCTTCTTTTGGTAATAAACTATTATATAAATTATCAGAAATACAAACACAAGGAATCATTTTATAATCTAAGACTTCTGTGATTTTTAATTCTAAATTATCATTATTAAAATTGAAAGTTATATTTTGATTATAAATATTTGGCAAATATTCAGTTAAAGTATATAAATTTTTCGTATAAAGAATTATTTGATTATCTTCTATTTTTTTATCAAAAAAGGATGCAGGTAATACTAATATTTGGTTTTTATCATACATTAGATCTTTCCAATCTAATTTAGACTTATTTGACTCATCTACATATTCCCCTTTTTCGTTAATAATTTTAGTCGTAATTATATTATTATCCATACCCTTTTCAAAAACGATAGCTCTTTGATAAGCATTTATTTCTCGTTCTTTCTCAACTAAATCTTTATGTTCTTTACCTGTATTTGCAACTATAAAAGTATGGTTAACCATAAAGTCATTTGTAAACGATTCATAATAATTCTTATAACCATTTAATAAAAATAGAACACTAAATAAAACAACAAATATAAAGAAATATATTCTAATCTTTTTTTTCCTAAAAAAAGCTTTTTGTAATAGCATAATTAATCCTCCATTAATAGATTACTAATTGGTTTATCAATAGTTTTTCTTACTATAAACTTTTCAATAAATATTAAAATAAATAAAAGTATAATAAATGATAAGAACAAAAATAATATACTATTTTTTACATAGAAACCACTGTATGTTGTATATTTAAAATAATCTTTAATTACAAGTGAAAATATAGTAGAAAATATAATAGAACTTATTATAAAACTGACAAATAAAATAATTACTATTTCAACTATTTCTTTTTTTAAAATATCATTCATTGTATAACCACATGCACGAAGTATACCCCATAGATTTGATTCACTTTTAGCTTTTTTGTGTAAATAACTAACATACATAAAAAAGATTACTCCAATTATTATTAAAAAGAAGGAATAAGCTAGCAAGAATATTGAATTAATTTCTTTAGTGTCAAAATACGCATTTGCTTCTTTACTAACGTAATATCCTAAAGATGCAACTTTATTTCTTACTTTATTTAAATTCTTAACTTTATCTACCACTATATCAATACTAACATAATTACTATCATCGGTATCACTATTGTTAAGACTTTGGTTAACACCCATTTCTTTAATATCTTGGGCAGTTATATAACATGTATTATTTTCATTCATTACCAATTTACTATCGTATAGGCCTACTATTTTAAATCTTTTTGTAGCACTTTCTTCGATGATATCTAAACTACCCTCTTCATATTTGAATATTGAATAATAAACATTGAATTCATTATTTAATGATTCTTCAGGAGCAACAATCTTACTATCATCAATATTAAATCCATCAGAAAGCGAATTAGGATAAAAATCTATTGGGCAAATCATTTCTCCACTTTTTAAATCTTTTATTGATTTTCCCTTTATTGAAGGAGGTGTAATATTTTCTGTGCCATAGATTAACTGTAAATTTCCGTTTAGTTCATTAAATTTCAAATCTGATTCGACTTGAATAGATGTACGATAAAATGAATCATAAACCTCAGCGACATTATCTAACTCCTTTATTTTTTTTGTAACTTCTGCAATGGTTGTATTATCTTTACTAGCAGTAAAAGTTCTAAAAGCTATATTGGTATTAGTTGAATAATCAATATAAGAATAAGCATTTTTTATAAAGGTAAGATCTAAAAATAGTAAGATAAGCAACAAAGAAAAAATTAAAATCAAAAGTATATTTTTTTTATTTCTAATTATATTTTTAAGCGTTCTAACGATATAATCATTTATCATTTTTAACCTCAACTAATTCGCCATATTCTAAATTAATTATTTTATCGGCATATGCTAATACTTCGTCGCTATGACTTACCACAATAACGCATTTGTCTTTTTTAGATAGTTCTTTTAATAGTTTGAATATTACTTTTTCATTTTCTTTATCTAGATTTCCAGTCGGTTCATCTGCAATTATAATATCAGGATCATTTGCTAAAGCTCTAGCTATAGCTACTCTTTGTTGTTCCCCACCTGATAATTCTCTTGGAAAATGATTTGCTCTATCGCTTAAATCTACAAGTTTTAATAACTTACTACATAATTCTTTTCTATCTTTCTTATCAATTTCTTTATTTATTAACATTGGTACCATTACATTTTCATCTGCTTTTAAGTATGGATTAAGATTATATTCTTGAAAAATAAAGCCAATATGTTTTAATCGACAATCAGATGCTTCATAGTCATTCAAATTTTTGGTTTCTTTATTATATAATAAGTATTCACCAGAAGTTGGATTATCCAATAATCCTAATATTCTTATTAGTGTTGTTTTACCACTACCACTATGTCCTTTTATAGCATAAAACTTGCCTTTTTCAAAAGTATAATCTACTCCTCTTAGAACTTCTATCTTCCCTTTTATTGTTTTGTAGTCTTTTTTAATATTTTTTAAAGTAATTACGTTCGTCATATTTTACCTCCTATATTGTTATTATAATATAAAATTAATTAGGCATGGTATAAATCTATGACTAATTAATTTAAGCTGATTTAATAAAATCAAATTACGACAATTTCTAAAGTAATTTATTTTGAACCTCTATATTCTAATTGAAATTTAACAATTATTGTTCAAAATGTCACTCCCAAAAAATGGGAAATATTAAAATTTCATAAGTTAAAAATAAGAAGAAAAATATAAGATGATTTATTATTTTATTAATTCTTTAATATCTTTCTTTAAATATTGCTGTATTGGAATATCTGTTATTATATAAAATACTAAAACAACTATGCTGAAAAGTAGTAGATAAAGCTTTATATTTAAAAATAAATTTAATTCATAATGATAATTGATATAAAGTAATAACGAAAAATACATAATAGTAGATATTATAAAATTAAAGATAAATGATATTAAATACTCAAATGAAAATAATGTACTAATCTCATCTTTTTTAAAATGTAAAAGTTGTAAAAATGCAATTTCCTTTTTTCTATAAAACATTTGCAAAAATAATTGGTTTATTATAAAAACTATACTCAAGAAGATAAACATAATTATCGCTATAAGACTTGTAATCAAAATGCTTTCTATGTTTTTTAATGTTTTTTCTATTTGATTTAAATTTGTATAATAAGCATTACTACTTCCAAAATTATTCTGATTATCTTCATTTTCTTCATATAATTTTAATATTTCATTTTTGTTTATTGATATTAGAATTGTATGGCTTTTTATTTCTCCAATTTCTTTGATTTTATCATAATTTAGGAAAATTGCTGGTTCTATGTCTCCGCCTGGGGAAATAATATCATAATATAAGATATTTTTGGCATATACGTTGTCTTTATTAGAATTACTTATTATTGCAGATATTATATATTCTTCATTTTCTATAACTAAATTAGAACCTATAAGTTCTTCTAGTTTTTTACCTTGAAAATAAGCGTTAGCATAAGATTCGTTTATCATAATTTCATTATTATTTTTAGGGAAATGTCCATATATAAAGTTTTCACTTCTTATGGATGATAAATCTTCTGGTAAATAATAATAATATTTTTGATTATCATTTATATATTGATAATCTTCATATACATTTGTAACATCGTATATTTGCTTAATTTTTTGCAACGCTTCTTTATTTGTTATATCTACCACATTATATGGGAAGCTTTTGTTTAATTTATATATATATTGTTCACTAAATTTAAGGTATAAAGAAAAACTTACAAAGATTGCTAGTAATAGAATTGTTATAAATAATTGTGTAATAATATTTTGATTATGTTTTAGTTTGAAAACATAAGAAAAAATATTATTTTTCTTTATGTCTTCAGCTTGAAAAAGGTTTGATTCTTTATTAGTCTCAGTTTTATCTTTTTCTATTTTAATTTTTCCAAAAGAAATTTTTAAAATAGCATTAGATATATCATCAAATATATTTTTATGCGTTGCTATAATGATTATTTTATCTTTTATATCTAATTTTTTTAAAAAAGATGCAAAGCTTTGAGAATTTTCACTATCTAAATTTGATGTTGGTTCATCTAAAATAATTATTTTATTATTGCTTAGTAAAGTTCTTATTAAAGCAAATCTTTGTAATTCCCCGCCACTAATTTGGTTAGGTTTTTTTCTTAAAAGTTCAAATACTCCCAACTTGTGGGAAAGCAAATTTATTTTTTTCTGATTTTTATCAACCATTAATAAATTTTCGTTAATTGTAAGAGATTTATAAAATAGATTTTTTTGCATCATATAACCAATTTTATTTTTAAATATATCTCTTTCATTATCAGATAAACTTAAAATATTTTTATTGTTAATAATATATTCTCCGGAATAATCGCTATCTATGCAAGAAATAATATTAAGTAGAGTGCTTTTCCCACTTCCGCTTATTCCTTTAATACAATATATATTTCCTTCTTTTAAAGTAATGGTTATATTATCAAGGACTCTTTTTTCATTATATTGCTTTGTTATATTTTTTAATTCTATCATAAAAAATCATCTCCATTTTTTAAAATCATAACCCAATTATCTTTTTTTAAAATAAGAGAATTAAAAAATGATAAAACCGCTGAAAAAATAATTAAACTATTCCATAATAATAAAATTGATTTTATGTTTACGATAAATAATTTAAATACAACAATATTCAATCTTATAAAAATTATGTTTAGAATATATGATAATATACTTGAAATAACAAATGAAATAATAAATAATTTTGATAAATTAATGATATTAGCTAAAATATTATAAAAAATTATGTTTATCCATGAATAACCATAGCTATTATAAACTGACATAATGTAACTATGATATTTATTTTTTATGTTTTCGGTTTGATAAAAGAATATTAAAGCTATGGTAAATCCGATTATAGCCGTTGGGATAAGATAATATTTTAATGTTGCTATTAGCCACCTAAAGTTAACAAAATTTTCTTGATATTTTTTAATAATTATTCCGTTTTTTGATATACATTTATTGGAATTATCTTCACATGATTGATTATCTTTATAAAATCGATATAAATCAGACGTTTTATCAAAATAAGCTCTCATTGCAGTTACACCATTATTTTCTTCTAAATTTCCTAAAGTGTCATCATATTTATATTTTTCTACATATTTATCATTAAAAAATATTTCATTATTGTCAGTTTTTCCTAGCATTGCTTGAATGTAAATATTTTCTTTTAAATCATTTAAAATACCCCTAATTATAAAAGTTTCATTTTTGTCAAATAATTTTATTTCATATTCAGAATTTATTAAATCTTCAGGATTGTCAGATAAACTTTTGGCTAATTCACTGCCAATTAAAATATCCTTTTCAGTTTCAAAATAATTACCACATTTTATTAAAGAAGCAGCGTTAAGTAAGAGTTCTTTATCATAAGGCAATGTTTTTGCTGTTAGATTGTAATCAACTGGTTCGTAATAATCTAAATCTGCATTATATTTTCCTAGTGGAACATTTTCAGAATAAAGATAAATGTTTTTAATACTATTATATTGCTTGGTTATATGGTCACAATAATCCTTATTTTTTAAATCACATAAATAATTTACATAATTAATATTGTAGTATTTTAATAATGATTGTTCTATTTTTTTCTCATAATCAAAACAGGTATTAAATATCAACATAGAAATCGTAAATATAATTATTAATATAATAGGTGATATTTTTTCACCATATTTAAAAGAAAATTGTTTTAACATATATTTTAGTAAATTTTTGTTTTTCCTTTTATTATTCTTGAGCTTTATTTGACTTGCATTTGTAGTAGCACCTTGACTATTTTTATCATTTTTTTGTTTAATATTTATCGTTTCGTCTGATATTTTTAATAATGTTTCATCATGTGTTGCACAAATAATTAAACATTCATTTTTTAATTTACTTAATAAATTTAATAATAATTTTCTTGTATCTTTATCTAAAGAAGCTGTTGGTTCATCAAGAAATATAATCTTCTTTTCTTGTAGAATAGCTGAAATAATTGCTATTCGCTCTTTTTCGCCACCAGAAAGTTCACATGGAAAGCTATTCTTTTTCTCTAATAAATTAAAATATTTAAGGTAATACTCTATCTTGTTTGATTTCCCTTTTTCAGTACATAAGGACAGATTATCATATACATTTAAATAATCAACAAAATAATTATTTTGTGATATATATGCAACATAACCTTGTAGTTCGCTTTTTTTAATTTTTGATATATTTTTTCCGTATAATTCAATATTCCCAGAATCAATATCTAAATTTTTATATAATATATTTAATAAAGTTGTTTTTCCACTTCCTGATTCACCATAAATTGTATAAAGCCCTTTGCTTTTAAATGAAAAATTAAAATTGTTTATAACACATTTCTTATTAAATGACTTAGTTACATTATTGCATATTAATATGGTATCACTCTTCATATTTTTCTAATTCCTTTAATAGTGAAAAGACTCTATCATATATATCACCATTAAGATCGAACTTTTCCTTTAAGTTAGCTTCTTGAGTCTCTACTAGTTTATTTCCAATACTAACCAAATTATTATATATTTTAATTTGTTTTTGCGTAGCTTTTTTGCTATTTATTAAATCACTAAGATATACACCATTATCGTAAATCAAATCAATTCTAACAGCAACAATTCCTTTTCTTTGAGACATTATTCCTATATTTACGGAATAACCATTATTTTTTGCATCTGTTAAAAATTCAAGACTACTTATATTAAATTTCGTCACGGTATCGTCAAGTTTAGAATTTATTGCGGAATTATACAAATTAACAATAAATTTTTTATCATAGTGTTCTAATTCTAAATCATTTAAATCCTCTTCGCTTATTTCTCGGTTAAATTGCTTTTCATCAAAATACTTACTAATTTCAAAAACTTCGTTTCTTTCCATTTTACCATTTACTGTTTTTTCTGATATGCTTTTTGATGGAGTAGTTGGTATCCTATCTTTTATGTTTTTTCCTGTATAATCATAAACTAAAATGTTATATCCTTCCATCTTTTGGTATTTTAAATTAAAACCATCAAATACATTTTCGGTTCTTCCGTTTTCGCCATAACTATTTATCACAAAAAAGAAGTACCAACCATCATTTCCTTGGAAAAGTGAATCTCTAGTTCCTATATATTCTTCTTCGTCTTCAATAGTTAGCTTATCATCAGCTTTATTTTGATCAATAATATTAATAATAGTTAATACTAAAATTACAAATATTAAACAAATAAATATTTTCTCTCTCATATAAATAAACCTCCTCTTTAATTAAAAAGCTAAAGGAAAAATTCTTTAGCTTTTTAATTAATCTAATTCAAAGTGACAATCAAATAGCTTAGATGTTGCTGTTGATGGATCTCCTTTTTTAGCACTAACGCTTAGTGTAATATATAATTCAACTTGATTATCTCCTGAACTATCTATATTTCCACTATCATTTGTAACGATTTTATCAACAATTCCTATAAGTCTAGTTCCATAGAATGACCAATAATATGTTTTTACTAAATCGTCTGCATTTGGATCTTCATCGTCTTCATACATTCTTATTACTGCTGTTCTAGAATTAGAGCTAACCCATCCAGATGATAAATGATAAAATTCATCAATGTACCAGTAGGTTCTAGTTCCTTTAATAGAAGAATAGTTACTACTTGCAATTTCTATAGTATCAGTCTTTCTAGATGTTTCACCAGATTTTACTGATGGAGCAGAAAATATCTTAGAGCTAGTTCTTGCAAAAGCTATATTAAAATTGCATAAGAATGAACATAAAATTAAAGCTACCATTAATAATGCGTCTAGTTTTTTATTTTTCATTTTTTCCTCCTTTCTAACTAATTTTTGAATTGCAGCAATTTCTAAAATAGTTTTTTGAACTTTCAAGTTCTTATTAAATTTTAACTACTATTATTAAAAATGTCACTCCCAAAAAATGGGAGTTGCTATAAATTGAGTTCTCCCAATTTTTGGGAGTTGTATAACACCAATAATTTACTTGATATTTTTTAATTTCGACAAAAATCGACAAATATTATAATTTTTTACCACATAAAAAAATGTAGATAAATCTACATTAATTTAATAATCTCTTAAGCAGTTGGATTATTATTTCCAGGACCAGTTGGATTTGCTGCTGGTTTTGGCATTTGGTTGTTCATAGGAGCTGGAGCTGGACCAACATGACTAGGTGCTGGTGCAGGAGCTGGAGCAACTGGACTAGGTGTAGGATTAACTACATTACCAAATTCTAAACCATTAATATAATTAACTACTTTATTTACAAATTCATTAATCTTCTTAGATACAGCATTATCTTTCATAGGTTTATTTTGAATAGTTGATAAAATAAAGCCGAATTTAATAAGTATAAATAAATAACTTAATACACCATCAGCTATTTTAACTACACTAGAAATTGGAGATAAAAAATATTTACTAAAATTAGAATAATCTATAGGATCATCTAAAAGCTCACTAAATAAATTTAATATCTTTACAATAGTACCAGTAACAACATCTACACCAGAAACGATAAGATCCCAAGCTGTTACAACAATTGTATAAGCTGCAAAAAAAGATACAACTTTAATAATTAAAGACTTAATTTTATCATCAACTTCACAAAATAAAAGCATTAATAAAACTGCTAATAATAAAGTTTGCCATCCTACAAATAAACTAGTTAAAAGAATAATACCTGCCAACCCTGGACTAATTTTTAATTTATTCATATTCTACTCCTTCCTATTATAAATTATATTATTTTTTTAACTCTTAAGCAATAATAAATATTAATATGTTATAATAATATTTAGTTTAAAAAAGAGGTGTTCAAAATGAAAGTAAAATGCAAGATATTTATCGCCGCTATTTTAAGCTGTGGTGTTCTTTCAATAGTTAAAGCTCAAAATGACGATATTAAGATTTCTAAACCACCAGTTATAATGGATGGTACTTATGATATTGAAGATAATCCTATCTTTGCTACTTTTGATAACGGTAATATTTATATAATAGATGATCCTGATAAAGTAGATGAAGAAGATAATGATATAGTTATTATAGATGAACGTGATACACGTGAAAATATGCGTATAGAGGATTCCTATCGTTTAGATAATCCTCTTACTCAATTAAAAATAATTAATATAATATTAAAATATAATGAATTACATCCTAGTAAAAAAGAATGGATAAGAACTAAATATTCATTATTAAACGAATGGATAGCTCATAATATAGCTTATTTTTGGGATTATGAGAAAGAACGTACAGAAAGCGTTGATTTTGAAAATAGAGAAGAAGATACATATAATATTTTAAGATTAACAAAAAAAGATTAGTATTCTAATCTTTTAATTTGACTTTTTTCTTTATTTATGCTGCCTTTACAATATATTTAAAATATGTTATTTAGATATATAAAGTAAGGTGATATATTGGAAAAAGTCTATATAGCTATGTTAGTACTTCGTATAAAAATAACTAACGAAGAGTATTTATATTATACATTAGGACCTATGATAGGGACTTTAAGTAATGGGATATTTACTAATGCTTTAAGTAATAAAAAATATTTTAAAATGACTAATAGAATAATGCGTATTACCAAAAGTAATCTAGCTTATTATAATCTTATTGAATTAGAAGACTATAAGAGTCGTTTCCCTAATGATAAGAATCTAAATAAATTAGTAAATCTTTATATTGAATATTATAAAGATACTAAATATTATTTATATCTAGATAAAGTAAAAGGTCATATAGTAATTCCTATTAAATAAATAAACTTGCTAAAATTAATAAACCAGTAATAGCTTCTATAATAACACAAACTATCTCAAACTTAGTAAAACCATCTCTTTTAATACTATAAACTGATGATATAACATTAAAAGCTAATATAATAATACTAAATATAGAATAAGCTTCATTAAGTAAATCAGTAATAACAGCTAATAAGTTATATAATAAAATAGCTATATTAAAAAATTGTGTCTTTTTCTTAGCTTTAGGATCTACAACAGGTTGATTATTTACTTGTTGGTTATATGATTGTTGAACGTTCATCGGTTGTCCCATTGGTTGCTGCATAGGTTGCGCCATTGGTTGATTATTCATTTGGGGATTATAATATTGATTTTGTTGATTATTGTTATCTTGATTCATATAAACACCTACTCTAATAATAAAATTATAACATATTATATTGAAATATATATGATATAATGTTTAAGTTAATATTGGAGTTGTAAACATGGAAAAAATACCACATATAGAATTATTAAAAATGTATAAAGAACATAATTTTATAGATTCACCTTTAGTGGAGATTCCTAAAGATAGTGGAATAGTTATTGAAATGCAGTATCCTATTTTAGGTATGAAAGAATCTATTAAAGAATGTTTAGTAAGAAAGGAAGTCTTAGATAAGTTACTAGAAGCTAAAAGTAAATTACCTAGTAATATAACTTTTAAAATATGGGATGCTTATCGTCCTTTTGCTCTTCAAGAAGAATTGTATTACAAATATAAAGATCAAATAATTAAAGAATTCAATCTATCAAATCGTTCTAAAGAAGAACAAGATGAAGTAATAAAAAACTATGTCTCTTTACCTATTGCTAACGAGGAATTTCCTCCTTTACATACAACTGGTGGAGCAATAGATTTAACTTTAATATACGAAGATACTAAAGAAGAATTAAATATGGGAATAGGATTTGATTCATTCTCTAGTTTAACTTCAACTGATTCTTTTGAAGAAGAAGGTATGGACGAAGAAGTAAGAAATAATCGTCGTCTTTTATACTATACAATGACTAGTGTTGGATTTACTAATTTACCAAGTGAAATATGGCATTATGATTATGGAGATAGAGCATGGGCTTTCTATAATAAAAAACCTTCTATATATAAAGGGATATTTACTTTACCTAAAAAATAGTGATTTCACTATTTTTTTATTATAAATTATCACATAAAAACTTTGAAAATATTCAAAGTTTTAAATAGAAATATTAACTCCTGCCATTCTATCGTATTTATCCCCTATACCATCAGCAAATTTTAATACGCCACCTAAACCTGATGAAGATATAGTATATTTTTTACTATCATTAAGTGAAATGTTTGAAGCTGCATGTTGATATGTACCAAATACTTTACCTGAACCACTGACTATAAATGTGGCAGAACTTTCTAAACTTGATTTGTCAGAAAGTTTAAATGATATTCCAAAACCATTATCGAATTTTTGCGTACTATTATCAGTAATAGACTTTAGAACTCCATTTTCTCTATAAAATTGTTTAAAAGATATTGGCGAATCTAATTTTACACCTTGAAAACGTACTCCCATTACATCATAACTTCTAATTATTGGATTCTTTTTCCATACTAATTCCAATGTAACCATTCCATTATTATTAATTAAAGTAATTATTTTATATTCTGTCTCGTGAGTTGCTAAGGGACTAATTAAAGGATTAGGAACCAATTCATATACAACTTTTTCAACTTTTGATAAATCACTGTGTTTAATATAATTAAATTCTTCTTCTGTTAGGAAATAAACGTAATTTTCACCATATATATCACATAAACTTTTATAAAAATCTTCCTCCATTGTAATTCCATAATAGTTTTCATATGTTTTGGCGTATGTATAACCAATACAACAAAGCATTAAAGCAATAAACACTAATAAATATTTCTTCATAAGTATCTCCTTTCTTCTAACAAGATAGCACATCAATTTAAAAAAAGCACTCCCAAAAAATGGGAGTTTAAATATTCTCAGTAATATAAGTAATATAATCTAAACAAAATTTTAAAAAATTATTTGAATTAAAAGTTGATTCATCTTCTATAGAATAAATATAACTATTAATATTTTTATTATTGTCTAAGTATTCATAAATAATAAAGTTATCTTTTAATTTATATCTAATTTGTTCATATTTAGTTTTATCATTGTTAAAGATAAATATAGATTTTGTACTTTGATCATATGCTATTCTATAATTTTTGTATGTTTTTTCATATAAGTCGTCAATTCGTTTAAAATCTTCTTTCGATAATAATTCTATTAGTTTTTCATCCGATACATTAATTTGTTCATTATCGTTGGAAATTTTTTTTGCTTTATGACAAAAAATTTTATTATTTACAAACCTTTTAGAAACATTCAATTTGATTGTTTCTATAGTATCTGAATCATAATTTATCTCAATATATAATTCACTATTTTTTAAGTTATTAAGATTATATTCATTATAACCTTCTACTTCTTCTATATAATAAACATCGTTATCTCCTTTAAATAGTAGATGTTCTTTTGAGTCTTTGACATAGTATAATCTTATATAATTTATATGTTCATTGTTTTTAGAAATTACTTTACTGAAGTTAAGTGTATCTAATTCATTAGTTAATAAAAGGGTTGATTTATTGATAGTAAAATGCTCGTTCTCTCCTTCAATTACATATAATAATATTTTACCTTTAATAAATACAAAATATATAAATAGCATGGAAATAACTAAAACAAGTAATCCTAAAAATATAGATAAATTTATTGTCTTTTTATGTTTACTATAATCATTTTTATATACGTCTTCCATATTTTTACTAATATCATTTTGATTATTTTTATTTTTTCTTTCACCATAAAATAATTCTTCTAAAGAAACATTATATATTTCACATAATTTTTCTAAAGTTTCTGGATTATTTGGTAATGCATTTCCTTGTTCCCAATTTGATATTGTTTTATATGAGTAATGAAGTTTTTCACCTAATTCTTCTTGAGTTAATCCTTTTTCTTTTCTTAATTGTTGTAAGAAAGTTCCTCTTTTTTTATTATCCATACAACTCAACCACCTTTGTATATTTTAACATAAAATATGGAGATATTGCTTTATTTTTATGTATTGGGGAATGTGCTATTGTAATGTACCTTATTAATAAGAAAGAATATACTATTAATGAAAATAGGAGGGATTTTTTTGAAAAAAGGTATTGTTATAATAACAAGTATATTCTTAGTAGGAGTAATAGTTTTTTTAAGTATATTTAATATAAATAAAGATAAAGATAATAAGAAAGAAGATGTAACTAAGATAAGATTAGCTGAAGTTACACATAGTATGTTCTATGCTCCATTATATGTAGCAATAGAAAATGGTTATTTTAAAGAAGAAGGATTAGATATTGATTTAATATTAACTAGTGGAGCTGATAAAGTAAGTGCTGCTGTTTTATCTAATACTGTTGATATTGGGTTTGCAGGACCTGAATCAGCTATTTATGTATATAAAAATGGGGAGAAAGATTACTTAGTAACTTTTGCTGGTTTAACTAAAAGAGATGGTCAATTTATAGTAGCAAGAGAACCTATGGAAGACTTTACAATAGAAGATTTATATGGTAAAGAGATTCTACCTGGAAGAGTTGGTGGAATGCCAATATTAAATTTCTTAAATGGAGTTAAAAATGAAGGAGGAGATATATCTAAGATAAATGTTAATTCTAGTATAGATTTTGCTTCCTTATCCGGTTCATTTATTGCAGGTGTTGGAGACTTTGTTAATCTATTTGAACCTAATGCTACTAAGTTAGAAAAAGAAGGTTTAGGTTATGTAGTAGGAAGTATTGGAAAATTATCTGGTGAAATGCCATATACGGCTTTTTATGCAAGAAAGAGTTATATAGATAATAATAAAGAAATAATTAATAAATTTAATAATGCTATTAATAAGGGATTAGAATATGTAATGAATCATAATGAAGAAGAGATTGCTGAAGTAATAAGACCTCAATTTAATGATAATACTCTTAGTGATATTAAGATAATAGTTAAAAGATATAAAGATGCTGATTCTTGGCTTAATAATTCTAGTATTACTTTAGAATCATATAAGAATTTAGAGAATATAATGATAGATAATGATTTATTAGATGAATATGTACCGTTTGAGGAATTAGTTATTAATTTAAATGACTAAGTTATTAGAAGTTAAAAAAATAAGTAAGAAGTTTAATACTATTAATGGAGAGATAGAAGCTATTAAAGATATTAGTTTTGATGTCGATGAAGGAGAATTTGTAGCTATAGTAGGTACTTCTGGATGTGGTAAGAGTACTCTTTTATCAATTATAGCTGGTCTTACTAAAGAAAGTAAGGGAGATATTATATATAATATAGATAATCCTATTATAGGTTATATGTTACAAGAAGATGCTTTATTTGAACATATGAAAATACTAGATAATGTTTTATTAGGTTTAAAGATACAAAATAAATTAACTAATGAAAATATTGAATATGTAATTAATTTATTAAAGAAATATAATTTAGAAGAAGCTATTAATAAGAGACCTAGTGAATTATCTGGAGGTATGAAACAAAGATGTGCTCTTATTAGGACGTTAGCTATTAAACCAGATATTCTTTTGTTAGATGAACCTTTTTCAGCTTTAGATTTTAGTACTAGTTTAGAAGTAAGTGATGATGTATATAAAATAATAAAAGATACTGGTAAAACAACTATTATGGTTACTCATGATATAGGAAGTGCAATTAGTATGGCTGATAAAGTAGTTGTTTTAAGTAAGGGACCTTCAGTAATTAAAAATATTTATAATATTAAATTAAATAATAAAGATAAACCTACTATTAATAGAAAAGATCCTATGTTTAATTATTATTTTGATTTAATATGGAAAGACTTGGATAAAGTTGTCTAAAGAGCAAGTAAATTTTATTAAATATAATAAAAGAAATAAAAGAATTATATTATTAATACAAATAAGTATAATTATAATATTTCTTATTATATGGGAATTATTAAGTAAGTATAATATTATTAATTCTTTTATATTTAGTAGTCCTAGTAAAGTAATTAAGACTATATATAATTTATATTTACAAAATAATTTATTTAAACATATAGGTATTACGATATATGAAACAATAATATCTTTTATAATAGGTTTGTTAATAAGTTTAATTTTATCAACAATGTTATATTTATTTAATGGGTTTTATAAAGTAATGGATCCTTTTTTAACTTGTTTAAACTCTTTACCTAAAGTAGCTTTAGGACCAATGATTATTATAATAGCTGGAGCTAATATAAGAAGTATTATAGTTATGTCTATATTAATTAATGTTATAGTAAGTACTATAGTAATAACTAATGGATTTTATAATACTGATACTATTAAATTAAAATTAATGAAGTCTTTAAAAGCTAATAAGTATCAAATACTTAAATATTTAGTTATACCTAGTTCTTATAAAACTATTATATCTTCTTTTAAATTAGGGATAAGTATGAGTTTAATAGGTGTTGTATCTGGGGAGTTTTTAGTAAGTAAGGCAGGTTTAGGTTATTTAATTATATATGGGACACAAGTATTTAATTTGGATTTAGTAATTAGTGGTATTTTACTTTTAGTTATAATATCTTATATTCTTTATAAATTAGTTGAAGTTTTAGAAAAGAAATTATTAAGTTAAAGTTAAAAACAAATATAGGTGACTATATTTGTTTTATTGTTTTTCTATTGTAATTAGTTTTTTCTTAGGTCGTTTTGGAGGACGACGATTTACTTTTTTAACATTACGAGGATTTAAATTTAAGTTACGACTACGACGAGTACTATGATTTGGTGTAGTACGTGATACTTTCTTAACTGTTTTAGGATTTAAGTTAAGTTTTTTCTCTTTAGGTACTTCTTTAGTTTCTTTAATAATCCTTTCTTTAGCAGAAGTAATATCTTCACTTTCTGGTCTTTCTATTTTAAGATGAGAATTATCTATAGGAATAATATCTTCAAAGATAGTACCTTCTTCAATAGGTGTTATATCATTAGATAAATCAATAATAGATGGTTTAGCTTTATCTTGATATGGTTCTTTAGGTAGAATCTTTTTAGGAGTTTGTTTTTTAGCAACTTCAGCATTAGTTACTTTTATTTTATGTCCTTTTAAGTAATTATCTTCTACTACTTCATTTGGTTCTTTTTCTACTTCTTTTTGATTTATATTAGTCATTATTTTATCTAGTTCATCTATTTTATCATCGTATTCTTTTATTTTACTAGTTAATTCATCTGTATCTAATATTTCAACTGATTTAGATTTATAATCTTCTATTTCTTTTTTAGTAGTAGGTACTTTTACTTCTTTTAGATCATCAAATGAAGGATTCTTACTATATTTATTTTGTTTAACATTAACAATTGTTTCATTATATTCTTCTAAGAAACCTTTATCTTCTTCATCAGATTTTATATAAGCTGTTTTAGGTATAATATGACTATTTAATTCTTCTTTTATTTGTTCTTTACGTAAGTTATTAGCTAGTAATTCTGCTTCTTTATTATCATTTACTGGAGTAGTTATTTCATCTACTCTTTTTCTTAAACTAAATAAACTAATTAATTTATATATTTCAACAAAAGTATATATTGAAACAGGAATTAATAGAACAAATAACCAGCCTTTTTGATTAGCAATTAAGAATTGTAAACGACCTATATAAGGGATTATAACTACTTCTTTACCTATTATTTGATTATAAGTAACTGTAGAACTATCTGGTTCATCATTGTTATCTCCTTGAGTAGTATATTCATAAGTACCATCTGGTAAAACATTAACAGCTATAACACGATGCGTAATAGTCATTCCTTCAGAAGTAGATGATTTAGATACATAGGTGATAATATCCCCTACTTCAATATCTTGTGGACTATCAACACGAACATTAACTACAACATCATATACTTTAATAACAGGTGTCATACTAGGACTTACTATAGTATAAATAGATATTTTAGGTTTATAGTCTTCATTATCAGCATTAATCTGAGCAGATATTATATAATATATTAAAAATATAACTAGAAGGCATACGAAAGTAATTACTATGTAATATAGTAATTTAGCTATAATTGAAAAAATGTTGTTCTTCTTAGTTTTTGCCATCTATGTTCTTCTTTCCTATTCTAGTAAATCTGATTTATTATCAATTTGTTCTATATAAATATTAGCATGATAATAGTTTTGAGTTTCAGTTTGATCAATATTACCTTGATATGTAGCACTTAATGTATATGTAATTGTCTCATTAGGTGCTATCTTTATATTGTCGAGAATTGTCTTATCTTTTAAAGGCAACTGTTTAGTTATTGAAGTATTATTATCTCTTTTTAAAGTATACATTAAATTATTATTAGATATTAATGAAGTATTAATAGAAGTTAATTTTATATTAAAAGTTATTTCTATATCACCTTCATTAGTTACTTGGAATACTTTAGGATTTTGAAGATTATAACCTGTTACAATATTAGTTAAATCTAATTTAGAATTATTATTAAAGACAATTGCTAGTGTTTGATGATATATTTTTTCTTTTTGTTCTTCCTCTTCATTAACTTTATTACTTGATTTTAAAGCCGTATATGAAAAGACAACACTTACTAAAGTAGATATAAAAGTAATAATTATAATGGTTAGAATAATAATGAATCTTCTAGTTTCACTTTTTTCTTGAGCTTTGATAAGAATGTTATATTGAGTTTCTAATTCTGATTTAAAATTTTCATTTTTTTCCATTCTTATCACTCCTTTTCTAATCTTTTACTACTACTTTATATGTTCCACCAAATAATTTATTTAAATTATAAGATTGATCTGTACCATTTTGAATAAACTTAATAGTTAAAGTACATTCATTAGATTTATTAGTTTTTAATTCTAAGTTATCTAAAATAACATTATTCTCATTATTATAGGGCATTGTTTTATTTTCAATTTTTTCACCATTTGTACATGATACTGAGTATACAAATTCTTCAGGATGAGGGGTTGTTATAGAATTTTCATTATTCCAAGTACTTGTGACATTGGACCATTCTATTCGATAATTAATAGTATTTGAATTATTATTAGTAATATTAAATTTTTGCGTTATATTATAACCAGGACTTATATTTGATAACTTAATAACATTACTATTTTCATAAACAATAGATACATTTTTATAAATTTTATTTTCAGCTATTATAGTGTCACTATGTAACTTAGTTCGCGACTCTTCATTAAAGAAAACTAGGCATGAACTTACAATTGATGCGATTAAAGTTACAACAGAAAAAAAACATGTCAGTATCATCCACTTTTTGTCCATTCCCAATCACCCTTTATTATATATAATAATAGCAAAAATATGGTTTATTATCAAGTTATATTTATATAGACCTCTTTTGAAAATG
>CANQOR010000030.1 GCA_947625535.1 uncultured Bacilli bacterium | reverse complement strand
TCGCATTTATAATTATAAATTATTTTTAATAAAATAAAAAGACTGTTTTCAAACTTTTCGTTTGTCAACAGTCTGAAGGTACTACTTAGTACCTATACAATTATTAATTATATTATAAAGTTCTTCACGACCCTTTTTAGTAACAGATGAAAATAATATTATATTATCATTATCTTTTAAAGGAAAAGATTCATTTAATTGTTTCTCACACTTGGCACGATCTTTTTGACCAACTTTATCATATTTAGTTGCTACTATTGTTACATCCAAATTATAGTATTTTAAGAAATTATACATTAATAAGTCATCTTCTGTAGGTTTATGTCTAAAATCTACTAGTAAGAAAACTCTTTTCAAATCTTTACGATTAATTAAGTATTCTTCTATCATCATTCCAAATTTCTTTTGTGTATCTTGTGATACTGCCGCATATCCATAACCTGGTACATCAACTAAATAAAAATCTTCATTAACTAAATAAAAGTTTAAAGTTTGTGTTTTACCAGGAGTTGCACTAGTATGTGCA
Organism: uncultured Bacilli bacterium; assembly: GCA_947625535.1. Taxonomy (GTDB): domain Bacteria; phylum Bacillota_I; class Bacilli_A; order RF39; family UBA660; genus Coprovivens. The sequence goes on along the minus strand of CANQOR010000030.1, from coordinate 21,506 downwards.
TAATCTTTTCTTCCTATTAAAGAATTAATAAAAGAACTTTTACCAACATTACTTCTTCCTACAAGTAAAAACTCTGGTTTTTGATCTTCTGGATATTGACTTGTTCTTACTGCCATACTTTTTAGTTCGACAGATTCAATTTTCATAGTTATCACCACTACCTATATTATAAAGGAAAAAAGAAGACAATGTCAAATTGCCTTCTTTATTCCACCGTAACACTCTTAGCTAAATTACGTGGTTTATCAATATCACATCCATTTAATCTAGCCACATAATAAGCGATTAACTGACATTTAACCATTACTAAAGCACTACCAATTAATTCATGAACTTTAGGTATCTTAATTAACTTAGTATATAAACTTTTATCCAATACATCTTCATTACTAATAATAATACTTAAAGCTCCTCTAGCACATACTTCTTTAACATTACTTAATGTTTTAAGTCTAATATCATCATCTGTAATAATACTTATAACCGGTGTTTTATCTTCTATTAAACTAATCGTTCCATGTTTTAATTCACCAGCAGCATAAGCTTCACTATGTAAATAACTTACTTCTTTCAATTTTAAAGAAGCTTCCATACATAAAGAGTAATCTATCTTTCTTCCTAGATAAAAGATATCTTTATTCTTATATATCAATTTCGCTATATCTTCTAATTCTTTCTTATTTTCTAATTCTTTTTCTAATAATAAATCCATATTATCATATTCATTTATAATCTTCTTATCTAAAGTACCCTTATTAATACCTAAGTATAAAGCTATTAAAGATAACATCATTAATTGACATAAATAAGCTTTAGTAGTAGCTACAGCTATTTCAGGACCAGCTTTAATATATAAAACTTTATGAGCTTCTCTCGCTATTGAAGAACCAACTACATTAACTATAGCTAAAGTATCTATTCCCTGTTGCTTAGCTTCTCTTAATACTGCTAAAGTATCTGCTGTTTCTCCTGATTGACTTATTAAAATAATTAAATGTTTCTTACTATAAATATGTTCTGTATAACGATATTCTGATGCTATATCAACATATACTGGTACTTTACCATATTTCATTATTAAACTTTTACCTACTAATCCCACATGGTAAGCACTACCACAACCTACTATATCAATAGCGTCATATTTTTCTAAACCTTTCATTCTTTCTTTTAAATGTTTATAATCTAAAATATATTCTTTAATAGTTTCCATTACTACTTTAGGTTGTTCATATATTTCTTTAAGCATATAATGATCATAACCGTTTTTCATTGCAGCTTCTTTACTACCTTCAAAAGTCATTAATGACTTTGTACTTATTTCACCATTCTTATCATATATAACAACATCATCTTTACTAATAAGAGCAAACTCATCATTTAAAAGTAAATAATACATATTAGTATATTCTAAGATAGCAGGAACATCACTAGCTATAAAATTACCATCTTCACTAATTCCAATAATTAATGGACTATCTTTTCTAATGGCATATATATTATCATCACCATTAACTAATATTCCTAAAGCATAACTACCTATTAAATAATCTTTTAATTTACTTAATACTTTAATTATATCTTTATCTTCATGATAAAGTTTATCTATTAAAGCTGCTACTACTTCACTATCAGTTTCACTTTTAAATTTATATTCTTTTAAATTATTTTTTAATTCTTCATAATTTTCTATAATTCCATTATGAACTATTGTAATATCTCCAACCTGATGAGGATGAGAATTTACTTTACAAGGTTTACCATGAGTCGCCCATCTTGTATGACCAATTCCCATATAAGATTCTTCATTCATATTTAAACTATCTTTAAGAACCTTAATACGACCTTGTTCTTTTTTTATTTTAATACTTTCATTAGTTACATAGGCAATCCCTGCACTATCATAACCTCTATATTCTAGTGATTCTAAGCCACTAATAATCTTGGGAACACATTTACTCTTTCCCACATATCCAACAATTCCACACATACAAAAAAATTCCTCCATGCTAAAAAGTATGGAGAATTATCATTTGTTACAATTTTAATTTTGCTTTTTAAATAATTCTAACGTTTCCATTATTACGTAGTAATACCCGCCGAATCTTTCGATCATTACTATCCTCGTCATCCCTTAGGACCTGGCGCTAACTTAAAGTTACAATCCTTTCACCTTTTAAGTTTTATACCTTATTATATGCAAAAAAATAATCAAAAGTCAAAAAAGAGAGAAAAGTTTACGTTAATTTACTTTCTCTCCTGTTAATATTTCTAAACTTTCTAGCATCGTATCAACACTATCTAAAACGATATCATAATACTCACTATTAGCTGTATAATAAACAATAACTAACTTATTATCTTTCTTATAAAGATTAACTAAAGCTTGTTCCATATCTTTTTCATATAAATAAGAAAAGCCTTCATAATCTTTATTATCTATCATTTGATTATCAATCATATAATAGCCTTCATTTTGTTTTTCAATACTATCTAAAATATCCATTGTTAAATCTTCTAACTTTGTATCAATATAATTATCATCTAATACTTTACATTGTATTTCAAAAACACTACCAGACTTTTTATGTTCTAACTTTAAGTTAGCACCTTCAGAAATAACTTTCCAAGTACTATCATACTTAATTTTAAAATTAGTATTACTAAATTCTTTTACTCTTATACTATATGAAAAATAAATTCCTATTAAAGAACCAATACCTATAATAATTAAACCTAATATAATAATTCTTTTTTTCATTTTATTTCTCCATTATTAAAATAATTAAATAATTTAAATTATTCTTAATAATAACTTTATATTTATTATTTTGATAAATTAATTTATTATCTTTTTCATATATCTTTTTATAACCATCTTTTTCTAAACATTCAGTATAAGTATCAATTAAGTATAAAGAATTTAACATTTTACCTACATCATTTTTATATCTTAAACTTAATATATTATCTTTAAAAGAAGCTTTAAGTAATGGTAAATCTATATTATTTAAAACATCTCCTACTTTTTGAAATTCACTACTATTTTCTAAATTAGTATATGTTATTTCTCCATTAACATTTCGATAATAATTACTTTTAAAATCTTTAAGTGATACATAGGATATATTAGCAAAACTTTGATTAATTAATATATTTTGTAATTTCTTTAAGTATGTAAGATCATTAGCAAAAGATAAATTAGCATTAATAGAATCTCCTACTGTAAAAGCTACCGCCTTACCATCTTTATCATATAAAGCACTACCTACATCACTACTTGCTAAAGCAAATAAGTTTTTAAGTCTTCCCTTATCTAAAGATACAAAAGAACCATAATTAATGCTAAAATTTCCATTAGCTTTACTATTTATCATAAATAATTGATCATCTATTTTTAAATTTGAACTATTACCAATAGTTACTTCACTTAATGCTTCCTCATTAATCTTTAATAAAACAATATCATAATCTATCTGTGCTGCTACTACTCCTAAAACATCATATGTCTTACCATCACAATCACTTACATAAATATAATCACTATCTGTTAAATATTTCAAAAAACTTGACCAAGTAGTAGCTATTATTCCTTTACGAACAACAAATCCACTACTATAAACATCAATTCCGGTATTACTCATTCCCGTTATTTGAACACTACTATATTTATTTTGATTATAAATATTATCTAATAAACTATTATCTACTTTAATAACTTCTTCATTAGTTAAAGATATTTTATTATAAGTAGTTCCTATATAACTAGTTTCTTCATTTTTAGCAACTTTATTAAAATGTTCTTCTAAATCATCAGCATAAGTTAAATAAGGCATATAAACTTTATAAGCATTATTACTTTTCTTTAACCAATAAACTAAGATTAAATCTTGTTCCTTATCTTCTACCGAAGCATCATTTAAATAAACAAAAGCTAAAACATCATCTTCATTAAATAAAACTGTTTTAATATCTTTAATATTATTAGCTTTTATCTTTTTATTACTTATTTCTGATAAGAAACTTTTAGCAAATAATGAACCAGATAACGTATTGGCGCCATTATTTTGATTTATAAATAAATATTTTTTACTAAATTCATTAAATTTTTGATCAAAATTTATATTACTTAAAGATAAAGATGTTACTTCTTTAACAAACTTATTTATATCTTCATTAACAATTATCTTTTTATCAAAACCATTAACTTCTATATTATAAGTTTTATTAAGTTCTTCTACTAACTCTTTACTTTTAGAATTAATATCTATTTTATTAATATCAATATCAAAGGCATAAACTATATTCATTGTAAAAAAACTTATTATTAAAAAATATAATATTTTTTTCATCTTAATACCTCCTATAGTTTACTTTTTAATACTTCAACTATTATCTTACTTGCATCTTTAGCATCATTACCATTTAAATAAACGTCATGAAATGCCTCAGCAATTGTCTCATCATAAATATAATCACCACTACTATTTACAGCCATTGCATATTTAGAAATACTAGCTCTAAAATCATCAAATGATATTAATGACATATATCTACTTTGATATAATTCGTAAGCTTCAAATAATAATTTATAACTAAAGTCTCCTGCTAAGAAATCATTATATACTAATTTTAATTTTCTATAATCATTTGAAGTTACATAATTTAATTTATTAGTTTGATAATATTTTAATAAAGCAATATAAGAAAGATAATGTCCTAGTTCATGAGCTACTGTACTACTTTTATTTGCATTAGGTGGAAAATATCCCGATGATGCTCCATTATTTACAGAATTTTCTAACATTCCTTCATTTAAGAAATACTTAGCATTTAAAATAATTTGTGTTTTTACTGCCCAAGGAAATCCTGTACTAGTATTACTTGTTGCAAAAGTAAATACTGGCATAAAAGCAGCTATATATTTATCATTTTCTGATACATTAGCAATAGTAATATTAGTTAAATAATTATGAGCATTAGGATAATTATCATATATATAAGCTACTACATCCTTTAATTCATTAGCTAAACCAACATTCATTTCACAAAAATTAACTGCTACTATTTCATATTTACTAATTATTTCTTGTTCTATTTTAACAATCTCTGGTGGACATTTACTTTTTTGTTTAACACTATCATTACTTATTAATTTATTAACGTCATTAATATTATTAAGTACTGGTTGTTTTAAATACTGATTATCATAAACTATTGAAGTAACTCCTAACTTTGCTTCTTTAGATTCTTGTTTAGATTTAGATACTCCATCATATGTAATATCTGTATTTTCTAAATTAGAATTATTACTTTCAAAATAATAACTATTATTACTATATTTAAAGATTGTAAAAATAACAAATCCCCAAATAGCTATTGTAAATACACAAGCTACTATATCTGAAAATTTTAAACCAGTCTTTCTTTTAGTTTTATTAGCATTTTGTAATACTCGATTATTATTCTTAGGTGAATTAACTAAAGTAATAAAACGACCATTTGATGGTTTATAACCACCACTATTATTCCTATTAATTGGTGTACTAGATTGATTATTAAATACTCCAGTCGTATTTGGCATAAATAAATTATTACTAGGTTTATTATTTACAAAAGTTTTAGGTAAATCATCAATAAAATTAGTATTAGTATTAAGAATATTATTATTCATTTCTTGGTTCTTAATTCCACTATCATAACCATTTGTTTTATTTACATTACCTAAAGAATCTAAATCTTTTTCACGACGACTTTTCATTTCAGCTACAGCACTATTTTTAGCATAATTCATTTTAGCTTTATTAGCACCGGTCTTCTTATCATCAAATTCTACTTTTTCAACCAGTTGTTTGTACTCTTTAATATTGTTCTTTTTATCACCATAAATAGATTCTGTTGTCTTCTTTTCTAAGTTCTTAGCTAACTCTTTATCTTTTAAATCATCTTTAGCTTCTTTATAATCTAAATAATTAATATAATCTTTTCTAACTATTTCTTTTTCTTTAGGAGCTTTCTTTTGTAATTTAACAAATGTTGAGCCACTACTTGTAACTCCTCCTACTAGATTAGTTGAATCTTGATTAATATATTTATTTTTAACTGCTTTTTTATTTTGATTATTAGCATTATTATGTGTTTTATTTTTATTTAAAGGTGAACCACAATAAGGACAAAGTAAAAGTTTGTCAGATACATGTTTTTTACATCTACTACATACCATAGCTACACCTCCATACTATAAAAATTATATCATATAAAAAAAGTGCATTAAAGCACTTTTTATATTTTTTATTCTTCTGAATTATCGTTTTGCTTTCCAACAATAACTTCACGAGGTTTAGAACCATTTTGTGGACCTATAATACCTCTTTCTTCTAATAAATCAACTATTCTAGCTGCTCTATTATAACCTAATCTAAATCTTCTTTGAATTAATGAAGCACTAATTTTTCCTGTTTCTAAAGCAAATTCATAAATTTCATTATATAGTGGATCATCAAATGATTCTTTATCACCAGAAACTGGATTATATTCTTCACTAGCAGCTCTTTCTAATGAATCATCATAAGTAGCTGATTGTTGCCCACTAACATATTCTATTACTTTAGCTATTTCATCATCGGTAATAAAACATCCTTGAATTCTAATTGGATTATTTTCCCCCATAGGTAAATATAACATATCACCTTTACCTAATAATTTTTCCGCTCCAGCATGATCTAGAATTGTTCTAGAATCAACTTGTGATGCTACAGCAAATGAAATACGTGAAGGTATATTAGCTTTAACAACACCTGTAATGACATCAGTACTAGGTCTTTGTGTTGCAACAATTAAATGAATACCTGCTGCACGAGCCATTTGTGTAATACGCATTATTGAATCTTCAACTTCTTTAGAAGCAACTAACATTAAATCAGCCAGCTCATCAATAATAACTACTAAATAATACATTGGTTCTTTATCAAAAGTTGGATCTTTTTCTTTTTGTTCTGCAATCCAATCATTATAAGAACCTATATTTTTAACACCCGTATCACTAAATACTTCATATCTTTCTTCCATCATTGCTACTACTCTTTGTAAAGCAACATTAGCTTTTTTAGGATCAGTAACAACTGGCCATAATAAATGTGGTATACCATTATAATTTGAAAGTTCAACTTTTTTAGGATCTACTAAAACTAATTTAACTTCATCAGGTCTTCTAAACATTAAGATTGAAGCAATAAAACTATTAATACATACTGATTTACCTGAACCAGTAGAACCTGCAACTAATAAGTGAGGCATTTTTGATATATCAGCAGTTTGAACACGACCCATTAAGTCTTTACCTAAAGCTACTAATACTTTAGATTTTTCTTGTCCTTTAGGTATATTACCTAATACTTCTCTAATCTTAACAGCACTAATAGATGGATTAGGTATTTCAATACCTATTGTACTTTTACCAGGGATTGGTGCTTGAATACGAACATCTTTAGCAGCTAAAGCTAAAGCAATTTCTTTATTAATACTTAGTATTCTACTAACCTTAGTTCCATTTGGAATAGCTACTTCATATTGAGTAACAGCAGGTCCAACATGAATTTCCACAACTGTTCCTTTTATTTGAAAATCATTAAGTACTCTTTCTAATATAATCTTATTACTCTTTGTAAATTCATTATTACTTACTTTATTTTTAGGAACTTCTTCTAAAATATTTATACTAGGTAAAGTATAAAAACCTTTTGTAGAAGCTGACACTAATGGTACATCTTTACTATTCATTTCAAATTCTTTTGTAATATCATTAGATACACTAACTGGACTTATATTTTGTTCTTTAGGTCCATTCGTATTTAACATTGGTATATCACTAATAGAAATTTTAGAATCATCATCCAGATTATCATCTTCTAATTCGTCTTCGTCCTCGTCTTCATCTTCTTCTCTTGCAGCACGTTTTTCATCTATCTTATGTTTCAAATTAACAATAGCTTCTCCTAAGTCAACATCAAATAACATAACTATGGCAAATAAAACTAATGCTACTAAGACAATAAATGTTCCAACTTTACCAAATAAACTAGTTAAAGCATAAGCACAACCTGCTCCAACTATTCCACCACCTACATTAATACTTTGTTGTCCACTACTAATAACACTACCACCAGTCTTAAAAGTACTAATACGTGAATTATAATTAGTTAATGTCGCATCAATAATTTCTTTAGGAGCATAATTATTTATAAAACCAATATGAGCTAATACTAAGACAACTAATATCATAATATAAACACCTAATAATTTAGAACTAAAAAAATTAGGTAATTTTCTTTTAATTAGCATATAAAAGCCCATAAATAACAATAAACCTAGAACAACCCACCAAAATTCACCAACTAAAAACATAGCAAATTTTTTTATCATTGCTCCTACTATTCCAAAACCTATCCCAACTATTCCAATAACAATTAACAATAATCCAATAAGTTCTACACTATAGTTAAAATCCTTTTTTTCATCTTTCTTTGATGTCTTCTTCTTTTTAGCCATACTATATCACCATCATAATTATAACACAAAATCAAAAGAAAAAGAGGTATTTCCTCACTTTTAACAAAAAATAAAGTTACATAGTATAATACCTACTAAAATATATATAATAATTATTAGTAATGAATTATTTACACTTTTACTCTTTTTCTTAAAAAAACTAAATATAAGCTCCTACTATGATAATTAATAAGATGAATAATACCAAGATAATTGCAGGACCTAAAGCATTATTTCCACAATTATTCATAAACCATCCTCCTTTATTTGTCTTTTCATTAATATTGTATGGTTAATAAGTACTTTATGTGAATGTTAATCTTGTTTTTTATATGATAGATTGCTATAATTATAAGTATGTTGAGGAGGAAAACATGAAAAAGAAAATAATTGTACTAGCCCTTAGCGTATTACTAATTTCAGGGTGTGGAAGCAAAATACCAACATTATCTAACGGTGATGAAGCAGTTGTAACATTAAAGGACGATCTAAGTATCAGTGCTAACGACCTTTATGAAGCATTAAAAAATGATTATTCTTTACAGGTTTTGGTTAATTTAATTGATCAAAGAATTTTAGAAAAGGAATATGCTGATCATATTGATGAAGCTAAAGAATATGTTGAAACTACAGCTAACCAAATTGAACAATATTTTGGTGATTCTTTAGAAACTCAACTTGTTCAAGCTGGATTCCCTTCATTAGATGCTTACAAGCAATATATTTATGTTAGTTATTTACAACAAATAGCTATCGAAGATTATTGTAAAGGTAAGATTGCTGAAAAAGACGTTAAAAAATATTATGAAAATGAAGTAGTTGGTGATATTAAAATTAGTCATATCTTAATTACTCCAGAAGTTACTGATGACATGACCGATGAAGAAAAAGAAGCTGCTGAAAAAGAAGCTAAAGAAAAAGTTGAATCAATCATTGCTGAACTTAAAAAGACAGACAAAGATAAAGTAGCTGATAAGTTTGCTGAACTTGCTAAAGAACATTCAATGGATGATTCAAATAAAGATAATGGTGGTTCTCTAGGATTCGTTAACAAAGGTACTCTAAGTAGTTACTATGATGAATTAGTTAACGAAGCTTACAAATTAAAAGATGGTGAATATTCTACTAAAGTAATAACTACACAACTTGGATATCATGTTGTTCTAAGAGTTGAGACAAAAGAAAAAGCTTCATTAGAAGATGTTAGAGATTCAATACTTGAAGATTTAGCTGCCGATTATTTAAAAGATAATCAAATGGCTCAACTTGATGCTTTAAGAGAATTAAGAAAAAAATATGATATGGAAATTGTTGATTCTGAAATTCAAGAAAAATACACAGTATATATTCAAAATCAAATAACTTCTATTCAAAACCAAATTAATTCTGCAAACGAAGAAGAATAATAAAAAAGGATTTAAATTGAAATTTTAAATCCTTTTTTTATTCCCTATTCATAACTCTTTTTATATCTTCATAATAAAAGCCCTTACTAACTAACTTAGTTAGTATTTTTGTTTCTAATTCATAACCTTCATACTTCTTATTTAACTTATTTTTAATCTTATTATACTCTTTAATTAAAACATCATCACTTACTTTAAATTCACTTTCTAAAATAACTTCTTCTATCATACTTTTATAAAAACCCATTTCCATTAAATCATATAAAATCTTTTCTTTTAATTTATTAACTCCGTAACTTTTATTACTATTAATTTTCTTCTTAACATGTCTTCTTATTTTATCTAACCAAATATCATCTTTTATATCTTGTAATTTATCATTTACTTCATCTTCCCTAAAACCTAATTTTATTAAATTATTTTTTATTTTATTAGGTCCCATCATACCTAAATTAACTTGGTCAGCTAGATAACTTTTTAAATATAACTCCTTATCTAAGTATCCGTTTTCTTTTAACTTATCAATTGTTTCATTTATCGTTTTAATAGTATAATCTTTCTTTAAATAATTTTCTATTTCTTTTTCTGTTCTAAGTTTCTTAGTAATATATTTTAAAGCCTTGTAATAAGCTTCTAAACGATCATTATATTTAGTTATTTCTTCAAATAATTCATCATCTATTTCTTTCTTACGTAATAATTCATACTTTATAATAACATCATCATATAACTTAACATTTATATCATCTATTTTTACACTATATCGATTATCTTTTAATTTTGTATATTTTTCTATTTTCATACTATCACCTTGCAAAAGTATTATAACAAAAAATAAAATGTTCATCAAGAACATTTGTTCTTAATGAACATTTATTTTCGTGGTCTTATAACTACTCGATTATTTTCTTCAACTACTTCTAAAAGTTTTTTCTTTTGTTCTTCCAAAACTCTTTTTCTTCTTGCTAATTCTTTAAATGTTTCTTCATTATAACCTAATACTTCTAACTTCTTATTTCGCCATAATGAAGATGGGTTTTGTAAACGATATAATTCATTTATTGTTTTAATTGCAAACTCTGAAGCAAATAATTTAGTTACTATCTCTGAAGCATATTTATAATTATCATATTTTTCTTCAACCATTCTTAATACTTCATACGTATCAACTGTTCCAAAACGATTCATTGAATCAGTTATAAAATCAGATATAGCTTTAAATAACTCTTCACAACTACTATTAAAAGCATAAGTATAACCTGGTACAGGTTCATTACCCATATACTTAGTACCAGCAGCATCTAACCATATATTAGCAAACATAGCTTGTAAAGATAATACTTTATCTTTAACAATTCTTCCTGAACTTTTACTACATACTTCTGGTTTACCATTTACATATGTTATAGAATAATTTCTAACTAAACGTTTCATATCATCAAAAGTTAAAGTTTCTACATAATCTTTAACCTGTTTATCAGACATTTCATAATAACGATAAATACCTGATTTAAAGAATTCTGTTCTTCCTCTATCATATATTTTTATTTCGTCTTGTGAAAATCTACCTAAGTATCCTCCTGCTTCTTTCTCTTTCCTATCTATTCTACTACGTGATAAGAAAATATCTGATAAACCCATTCGATAATCATGCATAATATCTTCATCTGTAAAGATTGTATCTTTTTTAATAATCCATTCACCATCTACAAGTATTGGTTCATATAAAGAATAACGATAGACAAAACCAGTAGATAGCTCTATCTTACCCCATTCTTCAACAACAAAACTAGTTCCATCACTACGATAATAAGTACTACTCTTTTTATTAATTTTCTTAGCAAAGACTGGATCAACAACAATACCTTTTAAAGTTGTCTTCTTACCTCTATCTAAATCTAATCCTCCAATAAAATGTGTTTTATCATCAATTGCTCTTTGTAAATTAGCTTTAGAGAATAATAAATCATCAACTGCTGTTAAAGAAGGTTCAATAAATTCACTACCTTCTAACATCTTTTCTAAATCTTGTGCTTTCTTATAATTTCCTTTTTGTTTAGCTTCTCTTAATTGCATTTCTAATTTTTTCTTTCTTTGTGAAGCCATCAACATATTAGCTACATTAGCTGTACTATAAAAAACAATTGGGTTACCCATTTTATCATTTTCATATGGTGTATAAATATAACGATATACTAATACATTTTCAATAACCATTTCACTTACTTGTGTAATAGTATACTCACTACCATCTTTTCTACGTCCAAAAAATCTTGTTGATTCATAAGTTTTATTTCGATTAATAATACTATCAATCGTCGCCAAATACATACCATCTATACTTTTTAAAGTATGAGCATAATCTTGTATTACTTCATATTTGCCTGGTATATGAGATTTAATAAATTCATTTACATTAGCTAAATCTTCAAATGATAAAGCTTTACCTCTTTTATTTTTAGAAGCACGCCAAGTTAAATCTATTGGAAAATATTCGCCATTTAATTTTACTATATTCCAAGCATGAGTTAAAACACCTTTAGCAGCATCTTCCTTACTACATACACCTTCTACATACTGACATTCAATATTATTTCGATCACATAATTCTTTTAATATTAAAGCATAACCAGCACAGACTGTCTTACCTGAATAAAGTCCTCTTAAACTTCTAATATCTTTAGAAGGTTGTGTTTCATGAAAAGGATGATATATTATCTTATCATTTAAATAACCGATAAAATAAATTAATTTTTGTTCTGTTGACCAAGCTGGATTAATTCCTGCTTCTATTTTAACAATCACTCTCATTATTCTTCTAATTTCATCAAGAGAGTAAACATTATCATTACGATGCATTAATACATAATGCTCAGCTGTATACTTAGCCACCCTTACTTCGTCGTATCCGCCCACTATTCTAATTTTAATTCTTCTACTATCTATATTTTCTAATCTTTTAACTATTTCCGGAGTTAAACCACATGTATTATCGATATTTAAAATAACATCTTTATTTGGTTGATTTTTAACAAAAGTAGCTATCCAATTATATAATTCTTGATTAATAGCACTTGCTTTTCTTACTGATAATCTTATTTCACTATTCATAATACATCTCTACACTTTGATTACTAAAATTAACAACTTTAACTCCCTTAGCTATTAATTTCATAATATATTCTTTATTTTCTATAGCTTGACTTTCTGAAACAACCAAATATTTTAAATTATCTAAATCAAAACAAATACTTAAATCTTCTAACTTCGTATCACAAACATTTAAATTAACAACATTTTCTAAATAAAATAATCTATCTTGATTAATTAACTTCGTATTTAAAACACTAAACTCTTTTAATCTTCTAAGACTTAACTTACTTAAATCTACTTCATCTATATTATCTAAATATAAACTTTCTAATTTATCTAAATTGTTAATAAAACTTAAATTATCAACACGTCCTCCATTAATAACTAAACTCTTAGTATTATGTTTTACTTCATCATTTATATCTATATAACAATTATTAAGTACTAAATTATTACTATTCATATATAAATAATTATTTTCATCTATATGTAAATCATTTATTACTAAATCTTCTAAATTATTAAAATATTTTAATTCTTCTAATTTATCATATTCTAAAGGATTACCATCTATCATAAGACTTGTTACTTCATTTAATTCTTCTATTAAATATTCATCTTTTTCTAAATTAAAATAATTATTTAAACTATTTTTTATAAGTGGACTATTGATTAACATAGATAAACCTCCATATCATAGTAATTATAACATAAAAGAAGACTTAAATCTCTTCTTTTAAGCCTTCTTTATATAATTTACAATCTTCATCTAAAGCTTTTAATAGTTTATCAATATCTTCTTTATTACTTGTTCTTACTCCCGAAGCATACTTATGACCTCCGCCACCATACATAGCAGCTGTATCATTAATAACAGGTCCTTTACTCCTAATATTAACTTTATATATATCATTTTTTTCATCATATGTTACAAATGTCCATACATAAACATCTTTAATATTACTAAAATCATTTATCATATTAGAAGGAGTCGCTGGATCTACATTATATTTTTTTAATACTTCTGGTGTAATAAATAAATGAGCAAAACCATTTTTACTTATTTCCATATTTTCTGAAATATAACCATGAAACTTAATTTCTTCATAAGGTCTTTCATATAAATAATGATATAAATTAGTAAAATCTATATGGGTTTTATTTATTAATTTTGCAACTAAATCAAATGTTTTAGCTGATGTATAACTAATTAAGAAACGATCACTATCAGAAACAACTCCTAAATATAAATTCTCAGCTATTTTACGATCTAATTTTAAATTAGCTTCTAAAATAAATTCAATTATCATTTGACAAGTACTAGATGAACTTTCATCAACCCAATCACATTCTCCAAAATCTTCTTCAGATGGGTGATGATCTATCTTAAACATTTCTGTAAAAGCTGATTGATCTACACCATCAATTCTTGCTTTATTAGGAACATCTAAAGCTATTAATAAAGCATTATTATTAAACTTTGTTTCATCTATTTTATCTAAAGTACCATAATATTTAAATTTAGATACCATTGTTCCAACTGCATAAACTTCCTTTTTAGGAAAAGTTAATTTAATTGCATCTCTTAAAGCAATCTGACTAGCTATTGCATCTGGATCAGGGCTAATATGTCTAGCGATAACAATTATATTATATTGTTTAATTTTTCTAAGTATTCTTTTTAATTCTCCCTTTAACATTAGCCGCTTTCCCTCTTTCTATTTTATTTATTTACAATATTATAAGTATCTTTAATAATCATTAATTCTTCATTAGTAGGTATTACATATACATCTACACTAGAATCTTTTGTACTTACTTTACCTTCATGTTTATCACAATATGAAGCTATTTCCATATTAGCTTCTTTATCCATTTTAATACCTAAAGAACCTAATTTATCTATAATAGCTTGTCTAAATTCACGAGCATTTTCTCCTAAACCAGCTGTAAATACTATACCATCTACTTTACCATCTAATTTAACATAATACTCAGCTATATATTTAACTACTCTATCAACATATAAATCATTAGCAAGTTGTGCTAAATGTTCACCATTTTTAATGCCTTCTTCAACATCTCTATGATCAGCATATTTTTTACTAACTCCTAATAAACCACTTTGTTTATTTAAAGCATTAGTTACTTCTGATACATCCATACCAGATTCTTTACATACATATTCAATAATTGATGGATCAATAGAACCACATCTAGTTCCCATCATTAAACCATCAAGTGGTGTAAGTCCCATAGTTGTATCATAAGATTTACTATCTTTAACACAACAAATACTACTTCCACTACCAATATGACATATAATAAGATTTACATCTTTCTTACCTAACATTTCTTGCATTTTACCAGTAATATATTTATGACTAGTACCATGGAAACCATACTTACGTACACCATATTTTTCATACCATTCATAAGGAACTGGATAAATGTAATTTAATTCAGGCATAGTTTGATGAAATGCTGTATCAAATACTGCTACGTTTGGTGTATTAGGTAAAGCTTCTTTCATTGCTTTAATACCTGCTAAATTACCAGGAATATGTAAAGGTCCAAGTTTAGTTAAAGATTCAATATTTTTAATAACTTCATCAGTAATTAAAACAGACTCAGAATATATTTCTCCTCCATGTAATACTCTATGACCTATACCATCTATTTCATCCATACTTTGAACAACTTTATATTTTAATAACTCTTCTACTAAAACAGAAACTGCTTCTGTATGATTTTTAATAACTCTTTCCCCTTTTATTTTTTCGCCATTAACTTTTGTTGTCCAAAAACTATCTGGTGATCCAATCTTTTCAATATAACCGCTAATTAAAACTTTTTCTTCAGGCATTTCAACTAGTTGAAATTTTAAAGATGAACTACCAGCATTAACACATAAAAACTTCATATATTTTTCCACCTCACGTTTATTATACAAAAAAAAAGATAGAATATCTATCTTTTATTACGATAAATTTACTTACTTTCTGAATTTCGATGTCTTTTAATTTTCATTTCATAATCATCAATCCTTTTTTTATTAGAATCAATGTTATATCCAAATTCATTAAGTAATTCATATCTTTTTTTATCTAAACTACTCATTTTTTCTAAATCACAACATTTATAATAGTAAAGAGCACTTCTCCTACGCATAATATCACCCATTACTATTATTAACTTTATTATTTAAATTATACTTTATAATAAGTCTTCAAATTCATTTTTATCTTTATTAGAAATTTTTATTACTTCATGATTCTTAATTGCTTTATAAATCATTTCTTCATAAGGAATTAATTTTTCATATTCACGAGCTTTTTCAAATTCAGGATTTATAACAGGATGATCTGGAACAAAGATTGTACAACAATCTTCAAATGGTAAAATACTAGTTTCATATGTATCAATCTTTTTAGCTATATCAATTATTTCTAATTTATCAAAACAAGCTACTGGTCTAATAACTGGTATTTTAACCGTTTCATTAATAACATTCATACTAGTTAATGTTTGACTAGCTACTTGACCTATACTTTCACCATTAACTACTATTTTACATCTATTATTACGAGCTACTATTTCACTAATACGATACATCATTCTTCTCATAATAGTAATTAAATATTCCGAAGGACAATTTTGATATATAGCTGTTTGAATCTCTGTAAAATTAATAATATGTAACTTAATATCATTATTATATACTGCTAATTTTTTAGCTAATTCAATAACTTTATTCTTAGCTTCTAAACTAGTATGAGGAGGACTTTCAAAATATAAACATTCTAATTTAACTCCTCTTTTTATAGCCATATATCCTGCTACTGGTGAATCAATTCCCCCACTAAGCATTAATAATCCTTTACCTAAAACACCTACTGGGTACCCACCAATACCTTTTTCACTATTAAAATAAACATAAACACCATCTATTCTAATTTCTATATTAACTAAAAGTTCTGGATTATGGACATCTACTTTAACATCATCAATATTTTTTAAAATGATACCACCTATATGACGACTAAAATCCATACTTTGAATAGGAAATTTTTTATCACTTCTCTTAGTTTGAACTTTAAAAGTTTTAAGTTCTTTTTCTTTTACTAATTCTAAAATACTACTTCCTATTTCATCTACTTCTCTACTATCCAACTTATAAGCTATATCAAATTCATGAATACCAAATATCTTCTTTAAAGAATCACATACTTTCTTAAAATTATCTTTATTTAATGTAATAAACATTCTTCCTTTATCAAACTTAATAGCTACATCCATATCTTCTAAAGCAAAAGCAATATTATCTTTTAATTGTTTTAAAAATAAATTAATATTATCTTTCTTTGTTGATAACTCTCCATATTTAATCATTATTAGTTTTTCCATAGTATCACCCCAAAACTAAATTAAAGTATAACACAAAGTATTAAATTTATACTAGTATTTATTATTAATTTATGATATTATCAAGTCTCAAAGGAGGTTTAACTATGAGTAAAATACCTATAATGCCAGATCTTCCTTATGAATTTATTGAATATTTTGAAAATAAAAAAGATTTAATGATCTTTGATGGTCGTATTTTCATTAAAAGAGTATTTAAAGAAGATGTTCATCCTGAAGTATTATACGATTTAACTAAAATTAATATTCCTCATTTTAACCTACCTCGTCGTGTTTTTATTGATGAATATAACTTTTATTGTTTTCTATTATCTGATTATCTTAAAAATCATCAAACATTATATAGTTACTTAAAAAGTGCTAATGAACAAGATATTCTTCGTTTATTTAATACTCTTCTAAGTGATTTAAAAAATGCTCATAATCAAGGTTTAAACCCTTTTGACATATCTATATACAATTACTTAATCGATAAAGAAGGAACTCCTTCTTTCATCGATTTTGATATATCTTTTTATAATAATCAAAGTACATGTACTAACTTTAATAAAACAATCTTTGATATATCTTATTTTAATCAAGACAATAAAGACTTTAAAGAAAGTAATTTAATATTAAATGATAAAATGCTTTTACTAGGGATGCTTTTACAATCCCTAGTATCTAAATATAGTATTTATCCTATCGAAAAAGATTTACCTAATACTTTAGAACTTTTACAAAGTAAATATCAATTATCTAAAGATATCCTTTCTTATTTAGAAAATATTCTTATTAAAAGAAAAATACCTAATAAAGATGATTATTTCCTTGATACTTTAATTAATCCTTTATTAGATACTGGTTTAGTTTTAAAAAAGTAAAGAAATTTAATTTTCTTTACTTTTTAAATTATTTAATTCTTCATATTTAGTTTTAAATATACTTAAAAACTTACTTACTTCTTCATTAGTAGTTACATAACTAAGACTTATTCTAATTGATGAAGTAGCTCTATCTTTATCATTAAATAAAGCCATTACTGACGTACTTAAATCTCCTGATGCACAAGCTGTATTAGTACTTAAATAAATCTCTTCTTCTTCCATAGCATGAATAAACGTTTCAGGACGAATATTACTTAAACTAATATTTAAAATATGAGGTATTGAATACTTAGTTTTATTTAAAATAATCCCTTCATATTTACTTAAATTATCACATATTCGATCATTTAATTTCTTAACACTTACTTCTTTACTTTCAATATCTTTTAAAGCTATTCTAATAGCTTTAGATAAAGCAACTATTAATGGTAATGGTGGTGTTCCACTTCTTAAATCATTAAACTTACCAGAGCCATGTATTAAAGGAATTAATCTTACTTTACTATTCTTATATAAAAAACCAATTCCCTTAGGTCCAAATATTTTATGACCACTCATTGAAGCCATATCTACATCATGTAAATTTACTGGTACTTTGCCAATTGCTTGAGTTATATCACTATGAAAAATAGTATCAACATTTTCTTTTTTAATAATTTGTCTTAATGTTTTAAGTGGTTGTCTTATTCCAACTTCACTATTAACCGCACAAATACTTACTAAAATAGTATCAGATCTAACCTTATTTCTTAAATCTTCAAAATCTATTAAACCATCACTATCATTATCTACATAAGTTATTTCAAATCCCTGTGTTTCTAAAAATTCACATATTTTATATATTGAAGGATGTTCTAACTTTGATACAACAATGTTTTTACCTCTATTTTGGTAAGCTAAAGCTACTCCTTTTAAAGCCATATTATTACTTTCTGTAGCTCCACTAGTATATATTAATTCATCTTCATTAATACTTAATAATTCACATATTTGCTTAGTCGCACTATTTAATAAAACTTTTGATTTTACTCCTAAAGAGTGTATAGAATTAGCATTTCCCATATAATCCTTAGTTGCTTTATTATAGCTTTCTAACACATCATAAGATACTGGTGTTGTTGCTGAATAATCTAAATAAATCATATCTAATCACCTATCTTAATTATAATTTATCATCTATCTTAAATCAACAATTTACTTAGTTAAAACCAAAGAAAAAGATAGTCAAACTATCTTTTTACTGATTCTAATAACTTATTTTTAATACCTGGTTCAATAACATCTATCGCTTTAATCGTTATCTCTAAAGCTTTTTTAAATTCCCCTTGATAAAATAACTCTTCAGCTTTATTAAGTTCACTATCTAAATTCTTATTTAAAGGACGATACCTATTACCATAGATAATTGCTACTTCAACCATTGCTGCTGTTTTAACTATCTCTGAAGATGTATTATAAACCTTTAAAACTAAATCTCTTGCTGTATCTACTCTTATATTTAAAGTTTTAATAGATACAGGTTTCATATTAAGTTCTTTAATCATTTCTTTTATCGCTGTATTAGCTTCACTTAATTGAACATAATAATTATTAGGAATAATTGGTAATTTATAACTACGTATCTTCTTTTTAGCTTTTTCTAATATTTCTTTAATTTCATCTAATTGTTCATGTGCTCTTTGTTCTTCAGCTTCTAAATTACCTAAACTCTTTAATGCTACATCTAACTTTTCTTCTGTCTTAGAAAGTCTTACATTAAGATTTTCCATTTCTTTACCTAATCTTGTATAAGCAAAAGACTTATTACGATGCGCATCAACTATTTCATTATAATCTTTTTTAATAGCTATTAATTCTGTCTTAATAACTTCTATTACTTTAACATCATCATCAGTTAAATCAAAACTATACTTAATTACATCTAATTTACGATATAAACCATTATTAATTTTTTCTAGTTTATTAGCTTTAACCAAGATCTTTCTAATATATTCATCAAATATTTTTCTAGCTTGTTTTTCTTTATCAAAATCATTATAAATATTATCAAAATAATCTAATATAACTTTTAATTCTAAAATAGAATCTTCTACATTTAAAACTTTTAATCTTGCAAATATATCTTGTAACTTTTTATCAGTTTCATCTATATTATAATCTAAATTTAAATAATCTAAGTTATATCCTTCCGCAGTCATACGTTCAAAAATATTTTTAACATCACGCATTTTATTAGGTATTAAATTACGTCCCATTAATATAATAGTAGGAGCTTCATCTATAATAATTTCTAAGTTACCTACTAAATCATCTATTCCTTTAACAATCTTACCTACTTCTTCATAACTATTTGAATCCATAGCTACTTCAAAAGCTGCAAATAACTTATCAACATTTTCAAATTGTAATTCTAAAGGAGCACATACTTCTTTAAAATCATTTTTATTGTTATTATATTTAGAAATAATTTCACGATAACGACTTTTTAACTTTGTAATAGTTTCTCTATTACGTTCTTCTGATAAAGTTATTTCTTTTATTTCATCTAATAAAGTATTAGCTTTTGATTTAACATAAAATATTTCTAATTCAGCTTTAGCTATTTTATCATTTAATGTTTTATAATCTTTTTCATTAAAACATTCTTCAATATCTAATAAAGCATCAGTAAGTTTTGGTAATTCAACTTCTTTTATTTCTTTAAAACGACATTGCCAATCTTCATAAGCTTCTTGTAATTTATCATTATTAATTAATGCTTCTACTTTATTAAGTTCACTTAATATAGAAGAAGATATAATTAAGTTTTTGTCTCTTTCTAAACCAGCTATTTCATTTTGATATTTTTTCTTTTCTTTATTATTAATAAAATTAAGAACAAGAACAATAATTATGATACTAACAATATAATAAGTAATACCAGCCAAAATATACATTGTTTGACCCATAATTAGACCTCCTATTCTAATCTTACATATTTATAATATCACAATCTAAATGTAAAATATAGATTTAATAAATATTTTACATAAATTAATTTGTTAATTAAAATGTAAATTAACATTTATTTCTTTTTTTAAAAAATAATCTAATCGTGAATTTTTAGAGTAAATTCATTTTTTACTAAAAACTCATAAAAAGTCAGACTTATTTCAGTAAAAATACAAAA
>CANQOR010000029.1 GCA_947625535.1 uncultured Bacilli bacterium | reverse complement strand
ATTTTAGTAAAATAAAAGAAAGTGATAAGTTAAGATTAAATTTTAAAAATTATAAAAATAAAAAATCTTATGCATCTGATATTGATTATGATGAAATAATGAATGCAATTAACTTGGTTATTGAATTATTAAAAAAAGAATTAGTTACAGTATAGAAAAGTGTTAACATTTTTGTTGACATTTTTTTATGGAAAAATTTTGAAATTTAACAAAATAATATAGTTATTTAAAAATGAAATCACTAAACAATAACCTTGTTTATCCTTGCTAATAAATAAAATAGTTGATATATTAATTATATAAGGGAGTAATTGTAATGCCAAAATTATTTAATGTTAGTGATAATTTAAGTAATATAAGTGAAGAATCTATAAAAGCAAATACATATACAATGTTAAAAGAAATACTTGAATATATCACAAAAGATGATAAAAAAATTGCTAGAAAAGCTAAAAAAGAAAGTCAATCTAAAATTATAACTGATGAGGTAGATAGTGAACTAATGAATCATCCATGGTACTTCAAAAAAATATTTGGTTCAGTACTAAATGATTTATCTAGTGATATAGATTTAAATAAACATTTATGTTATAAAAATAAAGCAGGAGCTTTAAGAGTAATAGACATAGATTTATTAAAAGAACTATTACATGAATATAATATAGTTTTTACTATACAAGAAAAAACTAGTGTACTTTATGAAGTATTTGTAAATCGTAGAGAAACTCGTCGTTTAATGGGTGATACACCAAATAGCTTTGATGAAGATACTGGGATGAAAATGTAATAATAAAGAGCTTTAACAAACTTATTGTTAAGCTCTTTTTATATTAAAATAACTGTAAAAATAAATAATTTAATTATTATTTACTTCCTACATTATGGTATATTAATGATAAGAATATAGTAGTGTTTAAGGAATTGGCAACGCTGTCCAAAATTTATAATAAATATTATTGCTGAGTACAACTCAGCTTTTTAAATATCTAAAACTTGTAAATAAAAATTGCATATTATATAATTAAAATAGATTAGAGGTTTTAATATGACTCAACTTGAAGACAATGAAAAAGAATTAATAAGAAATGAATTAGTTGAATTATCTAAAAAAATTAATAATGATATCTCAGCAGATTTAACTTCAATAACTAACCAATTAAATGAATTATTTCAAGATACATCATTTGGTTATCAAGAGTGTGAAACAATAAAAAACTTAAATAAACAAGTTCAAACTCTTGAACAAGATACTAATGAATTATGTAATACTCTAAAGACAATGGTTGAACACCCTGAGTATTATTAGAAGGAATAAGTAATATGGATTTAAATCAAATAAAAACAAATGCTGAAGATATAAAACAAGATATTGAAACACTTACTGCTAAGTATGAAAGTATTATAGATAGTTTAACAATCTTATATAAAGTATTCTTAAATAAAGATGAAACCATTTCTAATCAAATAAATAATTTAATTAAAAGATATCATAGTATGATTCAGGATATCTTAGATGGTTATGTAACAAGTGCTAACCAAATAATAAAATATGTTGAAAGTTCTAATCAAAATATTGATGAACTAACAACAAGTTTATCTAACATAAGTAAAGAATTTATAGATACTACATCTATGTTAGGATAATAAGGAGTTTATATGGAAATATTTAATACTATAATAATAATTGTAAGCTTTTTGGCTTTTATAATATCGTCATTTATCGCCCCTCTAGTAATTATAGTTATAATGTTTGTTTGTGTCTTTAATAGTATTAAAAGTTATAGAATACATCGTTATTTTAAAGATAATGTTGTTAAAGTTGTGTCTAATCGTCTTGAAGAAATGAGCGAAGCTTCTGAAAAAGAAAATATTTATGTAGATGTAAGTAAAGATAAATTAGAAACATTTAATACCACAGATATTGATAGTTTAAAAGATTTCTTTTATGATATTTTCTATAAATTTGAAACCGCATATAATAATTTAGATTATAATACTATGAAAATGTTAAGTACTAAACAACTATATCAAAATTATTATACTGGTATTAGTTTAGATCTTAAAGTTGGTAAAAAAAGGGTTATAAATGATATCCAAAGAGTAAATGTTATTTTATATGAAATAGATAGTACTATTGCTAAACAAGTAGCATCTTGTGTAATAGAAGTATCTTATATTAATTATATGTTAAATCATAAAGGTTATGTAATAAGTGGTAATAAAAATAATCCTGTTACTGAGAAATTTGAAGTAGTATTTAGAAAAGATTTTGAAAGAGATCCTATCTTAAAATGTCCTAATTGTGGAGCTAGTATAACTGGTAATAAATGTGAATATTGTCGTTCTGTTATTAAAGATGTTGAGTTTAAGATAAGTTCTATTAAAAGAATTGTTAAATAGAAAGTAAACACATTGTTTATTTTCTGTTTTTTATTGTTTATTTAATTAAGAAAGAGTATAATTTATTTAGAAATCTTATAAAGAGTGATGGAGGGACTAGCCCTATGAAATCACACCAACCTATTAAATTAGGTGGTAAAGCTAGATTGATAAGATAACTTTAAACAATAGATGTTCAAGGTTATCTTGAACATCTTTTTTATGGATTTCAAGATAGAAAGAAGGAATAAAAAATGAAATTGTACAGCAATGAAATTGTCTTTAGAGGTCACCCAGATAAAGTATGTGATCAAATAAGTGATGCCCTATTAGATGCTTATCTAAAGGAAGATCCTGATAGTCGTTGTGGTATTGAAGTAATGGGAGGTAAAGGTAAAATATTTATAAGTGGAGAAGTAACTAGTAAAACTAAAGTTGATATAGTTAAAGTAGTTAAAAGAGTTTTAAAAGATGTTGGTTATTCTACTAATTATGAAATTATTAATAATATTGGTTTACAAAGTCCTGATATTGCTTTAGGAACTAATGAAAAAGTAGGTGGAGCTGGTGATAACGGAATGATGTTTGGTTACGCTTGTAATGATAATAAATACTATTTACCTACAGCTATGGTAATACTTCAAGAATTAAGTAAAAAATATGATGAATTACGTTTAAAAGATTTACGTTTTAAATCTGATGGTAAAGCCGAAATAACCGGTTATTATGAAAATAATAAATTAATCAAAATAAAAACTTTTACTATATGTTATCAAAATACAGAAGGAGAAAGAAAAGCTACAGATTCAATAATTAAAGATATATGTACTAATATTTGTCATAAATATAATATCGATATTGAAAAGTTCTTAATAAATCCAACTGGTCGCTTTAAAATAGGTGGTTTTGAAGGAGATACTGGTTTAACAGGTAGAAAAATAGTTGTAGATAGTTACCAGTCATTTGCTCCAGTTGGTGGAGGTGCTTTCTCTGGTAAAGATCCATCTAAAGTAGATAGATCTGGTGCTTATATGGCAAGAGAATTAGCTAAAGAAGTAATAAAAAGCAATAAAGAATATGAATGGTGTGAAATTCAATTATCATATGCTATTGGTATTGAAAAACCTTTAGCTATCTATGCTAAAACTAATCTAGGAGATTATAAAGTCCCTAATAATTGGTACTCAGATTGTAAACCCCATAATATTATTAAAAAACTAAATTTAAAAAATCCTCAATATGAAAAAAAGGCTCGTTTTGGTCATTTCACTAAGTAAAATATTGCTTTACATATTAAAATAAAAAAAATTAGCACGTTTTTAAAATATGATATAATTAATTTGAATAGGAGTAACGATAAAAACTAGATATTTAAATAAAATTGCGACCATCAGTTTTATTAAATATTAAAACTTTTAAAGTTATATCTATTTATACTTATTAAAGAAGTGAGGTAAAAATATGGGATTTATTAAAGCTTTTGGTGGAGCATTAAGTGGAACTTTTGCTGACCAATGGAAAGATTTTTATGCACCACAACCAGGTGTACCAGGAACTGCTGCTCTATTTCCAGCAGTACCACAAGGACAAAATAACGGAAGAGGAGAAAATACAAAAGGTAGCGCTAACGTTATTACTAATGGTAGTAAAATAGTTGTTCCAGAAGGAACTGCTTTAATTACTATTCAAGATGGTCAAATTACAGGATTTATTTCTGAACCAGGAGGATTTGAATTCAAATCTGATGATCCTAACTCAAGATCAATATTTAGTGGCGATGGTCTTTTAGCTTCTACTATTGGTGCTTCTTGGGAAAAAGTAAAATTTGGTGGCCAAGCATCTACTCAACAATTGGCTTATTATGTAAACTTAAAGGAAATTCCAGGAAACAAATTTGGAACATCTGAAACTGTTTATTGGAATGATTCTTATTTAGATTTAAAAGCTGGAGGAATGGCTAGAGGTACTTATTCAATTAAAATAGTCGATCCATTACTATTTGTTAAAAACTTTGTACCACAAGATTATATTTCAGCTTCAGGTAAAATATTTGATTTCGCTGATATGGATAATACAGCTAGTGATCAATTATTCAATGAATTTGTAACTAGTTTAAGTGGAGCAATTTCAAGATTCTCTCAACAAGCTAAAACTCAAGATATGGATACTATGGATTATATCCAAGGTAACCAAGATAAGTTTGCTGTTTCAATGTCTGAAGAAGTAAACAATACATATCAATGGGAAACTAATCGTGGTCTTAAAGTATCTAGTGTTTCAATTGTAATTAACTATGATGAGAAAACACAAGAAGTTCTTGATGAAATAAGAGCTGATGACCGTGAAGTAAGAAAAGCTAAACGTATGGGTGAAGCATATCAAAATAATATGGCTGGTATGATGGCTTCTGCTAGTGGTGAAGCTATGAAAGCTGCTGCTGGAAATGAAAATGGTGCTATGATGGGATTCATGGGAATGAATATGGCTCAACAACAAGGTGCTAATATGTTAGGCGCTGTTTCTAACATGCAACCTCAACAACCTGCTGCTCCTGCTGCTGCACCAGCACCAGCTGAAGCAACTCAATCACCTACAGATAAATTATTAGAAATGAAAAAACTTCTTGATGCTGGAGCAATAACTCAAGAAGATTACGATAAAGTAAAAAATCAAGTATTAGGAATTTAGTATATGCAGAATGGTTATAACGATAATATAACCCCTGTTGACAATACACAAACTCAAACTAATGAACCAGTTACAACTAATCCTACTCCCGTAGCAACACCTAATGTAACCCCTGAAGTTGCCGAACCTGTAGCAGTAGCAGAAACACCTGTAACAGATCCAAATGTAACCATAGAAAATAGTGTTAAAATAGTCGAAACTGATACAGGAGCCAAAGACGGCCAAAATAAATGCCCAAAATGCGGTTCAACAGACATAACATTAAATGTTAATACTGGTAAACTAAGATGTAGTTTCTGTCGTCATGAATTCGACCCTATAAAAGTAGATAACATGGAAACAGATATTACTAAACTAGAAGGTCAAGTAGTAGGATCAGGCGCAACAAACATAGTAGCTGATACAAATGAAGTAATGACTTTTAAATGTAGTAGTTGTGGAGCAGAAGTCGTTATCGACACTGCTTCTTCTACTCAAGCTAGATGTCACTGGTGTCGTAGTACATTATCAGTTAATCAACAAATACCTAATGGTGCCATTCCAGATGTTGTCTTACCATTTAACGTTACTAAAGATGCTGCTAAAGCTGAAATAGAAAAATTTGTTGGTAAAAGAAAATTCTTTGCTAATCCTCAATTTAAAAAAGAATTTACAACTGAAAATATCATGGGTGTTTACTTCCCATATATGTTAGTTGATATTAATTCGCATGCTAACTTAAAAGGATTCGGAGAACACCTAGTTAAAACACACTATGATTCTAGCAATAATGAAAGATTATATGATGCTGATTTATACAAAGTAGAAAGAGAATTTGATATAGCTATTGAAGGGCTTACTGTTGAATCAAGTTCTGACAAATTAAATAATACAGCTAGCGATAAAACAAACAATGTTATTAATGCAATAATGCCATTTGATATTGAAAACTGTGTAAGATATGACTCTAACTACTTAAAAGGATATACTTCTGAAAGACGTGATACTAATGTTGAATCTCTTAAACCATTAGTAGAAGCTCAAGCTAAAGATGTTGTTAGATTTGCAGCTAACGATACTTTAAAAAATTATGACCGTGGTGTTGCGTGGTCAAATGAAGAATTAGACATCAAAGGAGAACAATGGAAAGCTGCATATCTTCCTGTATGGTTATATAGTTACCAACAAGTAAAAGGGGATAAAAAAATACTTCATTATGTTGCTGTAAACGCTCGTACTAAAGAAACAATGGGTAGTGTTCCAATTCATTATCCAAAATTAATAATAACATCTATCATAGTTGAAATACTTGGTATTATAGCTATGATAAATATTGACTTTGATTACAACATTATATTCCTATTATCTGGTATCTTATTTTTCTTATTTATGTATTTAAGATATCGTAATTCTGATGCAAGACATACATATGAAAAAGAAACTAAAACAGAAATGAACAATCTTCGTACAGAAGATCAATATGTTGAATCAAGAAAACGTTTAAAAAACGAACGCATGGCTGGTGCCAATAATACTAATGTTAATGCAATAAGTAAAAGTAAAAATATGTTAGATTCTTTAGCATCGAAGATGAAGTAACAAATATTTATAATTAAATAAAATAAGAAGATAACTAATTATAACTAGTTATCTTTTTTTAGAGAGGAGTTTATATATGTTATGTAAAAAGTGTGGTAAAGAAATAAAAGATACTGATTTAAAGTGTCCTTATTGTAATGAAGAAGTAAAAAAAGAAGAACTTCCTAAAGAAAAAGTTAAAGAGGAAGTAAAAGAAGAACCACCTAAAGAAGAAGCAAAAGAAAACCCTATTAAAGAAAAAAAACCATTTAATAAAAAATTAATTATTATTCCAATAATTATTATTATCTTAGTAGGTCTTGCATTATTAATTTATTTTTTAATATCTGGTCGTGAAAAACTACGTTGGGATGAAACATATAAAGCTTATGATTTAACTTATGTTACCCAATCTAAAATAAAACTAGGTATCAAACTAAATAATTTATCAAATGCTAAAGATGTTACATTCACATCTCCTTGTGGCAAAATAGAACAAAAAGAAGAAATAGTTACTTGGGATTTAAATGATGCTTTAGGTGAATGTGAAATAACTGCTAAATATAAAAATCAAACTATATCTAAAAAATATACAGTAATTAGTAAATCTGCTCAAGAACATGAATTAGTTTTAGAATATGAAATTGATTATGATTCAGATGAAGACTTAGATTTTGATAATTTAACTAATAAACAAGAAAAAGAATATAAAACAGATCCTTTATTAGCAGATACTGACTTAGATGGATTAGATGATGATTATGAAATCTTAACTAGTAAGACTGATCCACTAAAAGTTGATACTGACGATGATGGTCTTAGTGATTATGATGAAATAACTTTAAAACTAGATCCATTAAAAGCTGATTCCAAAGGTGATGGCGTTAAAGATGGTGAACGTGAATTAACTTATAATTATCAAGAAGACAATCTTGAATTAACAGTAACTGGTAAAGGTAATATAGCTAGTACTATAGCTGAAGTTACTTCTAATACTAAAATAAGCAGTAAAAAAGGATTAATCAACAATCTGTATACTTTCTATACTGAAGGTAATATGACTGAAGCAATAGTTAAAATAAAATATACAGATGAAGAACTAACTAAATATGGTTTAAAAGAAGATGAATTAAGTTTATATTACTTTAATCCCAAAACATCTAAATATGAAAAAGTACCAACTACTATTGATAAAAAGAATAAAATATTAACAGCTAAATTAACTCATTTTTCTCAATATGTAGTAGGAGATCAATCTGTAGTTAAAGAAGAATCAACCACTCAAATATTATTTGTTCTAGATAATTCATGGAGTATGTATAGTAATGAACAATATGAAGAAATAGAAGGTAAAGAATATTATGGTGGTTTAGGTAGTTCAGCTTTAGATGCTTCTGATGCTGATGGTGTAAGATTTACTTTAACTGGTGAATTATCTGAAAAATTAATAGAAAAAGGTTATAAAGTTGGTTTATCTGAATTTAGAGCTGATTATGCTAACATTCTACCAATCGGGGCATCTTTAAAAGATATTAATTCTAAATTATCTAGTATGAATGGTAAATTTGTTACTCTTAATGCTGGAACAAATATTAATAATGCTTTAACTGGTGGAATTAAAGATTTTAAAGAAGAAAGCGACAATAAATATATCATAGTATTAACAGATGGTATTGATGGAACTTTAAAATCACATGCCGATTCTATTATTGCTGCAGCTAATAAAGCTAATGTAAGTATCTGCTCTGTAGGTTTTGGTAAAGGTTCTGAAAATGCTACTTTATCAACAATATCTAATAGTACAGGATGCCGTTTCTTCTCATCAAGTGATGTTAATGGTTTAACAGAATTATTTGACAATATTAATTCTGAATTAAATAATAACTTAGTAGATGTAGATGGTGATAACGAAGTTGATGGTATCTTAATAGCAGATAGTGGCTTTGTAGTTAATAAAAATGGTTTCTCATTTCAAAACTATTCAAGTGATTTAGCTGGAGGTCATTGCTTCGGAATGGCCACATTTGCCGAATTATATTATATGGGTTTACTACCTTTATCTTCTAAAGCTATTACTTCTAAAGATGATACTTCTTATGCTTATAATTTAAGTTATACATACTTTAAAAATTATAGTGAATTATATGGTTTTAAATTAAAAACTAATGCTCTTAAATATGGTTTATCTTATGATTTATTTGATGAAGAACCACCATCAGATTATCGTTATTTAGATGGTGATACTTTAAAAATAAAAGATGAATATAAAAAAGAAATTAAAGATTCAGGTTTATATGAAATAAAGAAAGTAAAAAGTTCTCTATCAAAAAAAGAACAAATTGCTAAAAATGGTGTATCTTATAAAGATTATGAAACTGTTATCCTAAGTGAAAGTGCTCTTCAAAGTAGTACTCTTACTACTGAAGAAAAGAACTTATTTAATGCTATTTATGCTAGTTTTATAAAACAGTATACTGATAAATTTTATCTATCTTCATCAAATCTTACTACTGATATTAGAAACTTAATTGGTACTGAAAATAGTAAATACATTGATGGAACATTTATTAATATCTTAAAAGCTCGTTTAAGTGCTCAAGATCCACTAGTATTATCAGCAGATTTCTCTATAGGTTTACATGCTATAAATGCTATTAAATTAGTTCAAGATATCGATAATCCAAATCACTATTATATTTATGTTTATGATAATAATTATCCAGGTGAACAAAGATATATAGAATTAACTTGTAAAAAAGGCAAATGTTATACCAAAGCTAATGAATATTATTCTAAAAATAAACAACCTATCAGAGTAACTCCATCAGTAGAATATGATCTAGCTTACTTTAAAGGAGAAAGATAATAAATGAATAATAAAATTATCAAATTATTATCAAGTATTCCAGTTATCTTATTAGCTTTATATTTTATTCCTTTTCTAGGAGTTATCTTATTAATCTTAAGATTATTTGTTACTAACAATAAAAAAAGTTCATCTATTATAATAATAGTTACTGGTTTTATAATCCTTATTCCTAAACTAGTATCATCTATCTTAGATTTAATTAAATTTGATACAACTAAAATACCATATTTTAAAACTATAATAGAATCTGAACTATATAGCATTGATTTTATTAAATATAGTAAATTATTAATTACTATTGGAGTTATTTTTCTAATTATTAACTTCTTATGTAATAGCTTATTCTCTAAATTAAAATCTTATCTTATTTCTTATGCTAAAAAAGAAGAAGAACAAAGAAAAGAAATAATTAAAGAGAATGATATGGTTTTTAAAGAAAGAAAAGAAATAGCAAGAAATACTTATAACGTAAAATGTCCTTATTGTGGAGCAGATAATCTTATATCTGAAAAAGTAGGTACATGTAAGTATTGTCGTCGTAAAATAGAGAATAAAAATTATAAACTTTAAAAGGAATTTTATTCCTTTTTTCTTTGTAATAATGTACAATTATAATAGGAGGAATAAATATGAAATATGTTGCCATAATACTTGTAATAATAGCTATAATAAGTTTAATTTACTTTTTAGTTACTTATAATTCACTTATTAAATTAAATAATAAAGTCAAAGAAGCTTTTTCTACAATGGATGTTTACTTAAAGAAAAGATGGGACTTAATACCAAATATTGTTGAAACAGTTAAAGGTTATGCTAAACACGAAAAAGAAACATATGAAGAAATAGTTAATTTAAGAAATAATAACTATGAAGATATGAGTAATGAAGATAAAATAAAAGCCAATCAAAAAATTAATTCTAGTATTACTAAATTAATGGCTTTAGCAGAAGCTTATCCTGAATTAAAAGCTAGTGATAACTTTCTATCTTTAAGTGATGATTTAAATCAAATAGAAGATGAAATAGCTCAATCACGTAAATACTATAATGCTGTAGTAAGACTTTATAATAATAAAGTAGAAATGATTCCAAGTAACATAGTAGCTAGTATTACAGGTTATAAAACTAAATTAATGTTTGAAGCTCGTAGTGAAGAAAGAGAAAATGTTAAGGTTGACTTATCATGACAAAAACTAATCTAGTTGAAAAGATTAACCAATATACAATTATTTATCAAAAAGATAATCTTAAATTAGTAAAACATAAAAAATTAAAATCTATTCAAGCATATCCAATTACATTACCTTTAAAATATATTTATAAAATATTAAGTAATACTAATATTTTATATCCTAAAGTTATTAAAAAAGGACTTACTACTATAACTGAAGAATTTATTTTATCTAATGAATCTATAAATAATATAGACAGATATGAATTAATGGATAAAAATATTGAAACATTAATTGAATTAAATAAAATAACATCTATCAAAAAGAAAAAATATTTAAAATGGAATAATAATACTTCTTTCTTAAAATTTCAAATAGATAATTTAAAAGAAATAATTAAAAAGAATAAAAAATATCGTTATTTTGAAGTAATGGAAGAACTAGATAACTTAATGTATACTCTAGATGATACTCGTCCTTTAAACTTTATTCATAGTAATATAAGTCCTAATAATATGATAAAAAATGATCAAGGTATTTATTTAATTGATTGGAAAAGAGCTACTTTAGGTGATTTGGCTTATGAACTAGCTATGCATTTTATCTTAATGAACTATAGTAAAGCCGAACAAGACTTATTTATAAGTAAATTATGTACTAAAATAGAAACTCTTAATAAAGATAATCTTATTAGAGATATAGCTGTATATAATAAATTTGAATTCTTACGTCGTAAAATATTAGGAAGTAACAGTTAGTTACTTCTTTTCTTATATAATAAGCCATTTCAATATGTTATAATTATTAAAGGTGATACAAATGGAAATCAAAGAACTCAAAACAAATCTAAATAACCTAAAAGAACAATTATTAAATATTGGGAGGTCTCTTTGACATCTCTACTAAAGAAAATAAAATAAAGTCTTTAGAAGAACAAATAAATGAACCTAATTTTTGGAATGATATAGATAAAGCCAACCAAGTAAATCAAGAATTATCTTTTCTAAAAAAAGAAATAAGTACTTATCAAAACTTATCTAAAAAAATAAATGATGATGAAGAAATAATTGCTTTACTAGAAATAGAATTTTCTTCTGAAATATTAGAAGAAATAGAACAAGATTTAAATAAATTACAAGAAGATATATCTAATTTAGAAATAAATACTTTATTAAGTGGTGAATATGATAATAGTGCTTGCTACTTAGAAATTCACCCTGGTGCAGGAGGAACAGAAAGCTGTGATTGGGCTAGTATGCTTCTCCGTATGTATGAAAGATTCTGTGATAAAAACGATTTTAAATATGAAATAATGGAAGAACAAGCTGGTG
Organism: uncultured Bacilli bacterium; assembly: GCA_947625535.1. Lineage (GTDB taxonomy): Bacteria > Bacillota_I > Bacilli_A > RF39 > UBA660 > Coprovivens. Next base: position 10,364 of record CANQOR010000029.1, on the reverse strand, counting down.
AAGAAGCTGGTCTTAAATCAGTAACTCTTCATATAAAAGGTGCTTATGCTTATGGCTATTTAAAATGTGAAAGAGGGGTTCATCGTTTAGTAAGAATATCTCCTTTTGATTCCAATAAACGTCGTCATACTTCTTTTGCTTCTGTCTCTGTAGTACCAGAAATAGATCAAAGTATAAATATAGATATTAAAGAAGAAGATATTCGTATTGATACATACTGTGCTAGTGGACATGGTGGGCAAGGAGTAAATACAACCCCATCAGCAGTTCGTATTACCCATTTTCCTAGTAAAATAGTAGTTACCTGTCAAAATGAACGTAGTCAATTACAAAATAAAGAACAAGCTATGAAAGTCTTAAAAAGTAAACTATTTAGTTTAGAACAAGAAAAGAAAGAACAAGAAATAGCTAAACTAAAAGGTATTACTTCCGGAATAGATTTTGGTAGTCAAATACGTAGTTATGTTCTAGAACCATATAAAATGGTTAAAGATAATCGTTCAGGTTATGAAACTAGCGAAGCAGATAAAGTCTTAGATGGAGATGTAAAACCATTCATCGAATCTATCTTAAAATTAAAATAATTGTTGCTAAAAAAATATATATAATATAAAATACTCGACAAAGAGGGAATATTATGAAAGAAACCATTGCTTATCTAAATAGTTTATTAAAAGATAACGATACTATTATAATAGGTTTATCAGGTGGACCTGATTCCATGTGTCTACTAAATATTCTTTTATCTTTAGACAAAAAGATTAATATTATCTGTGCTCATATAAATCACGGTATAAGAAAAGAAAGTATAAAAGAAAAAGATTTTATTACCGAATATTGTCAAGAAAAGAAATTAAAATTAGAAACAACTACCTTTGCTAAAAAAAGTCTTAATGAAGACTATAACGAATTAGAATTACGTGAAAAAAGATATGAATACTTTGGAACATTAATGAATAAATACAAAGCTAAATACTTATTTACAGCTCATCATGGAGACGACTTAGTAGAAACAATCTTAATGCGTATTTCAAGAGGTTCTAACTTAAAAGGATATAGTGGTTTTCAAATAGAATCTATAAAAAACAATTACAAAGTAATAAAACCATTAATCTATATGACAAAAGACGATATAGAAGAATATAATAAACAAAACAAAGTACCTTTTGTCATTGATAAAACTAACTTAGAAGATAAATATACTCGTAATAGATATCGTCATAATGTTTTACCATTTCTAAAAAATGAAAATAATAATATTCATTTAAAATATTTAAAATTTAGTCGTGAATTAATTAAGTACTATAACTTCGTTGATAACATTATCAACAAAGAAATATCTAATAGATATAATAAAAAAGTCTTAGATTTAAAAGACTTTACAAGACTAGATAAATTACTTCAAACTAAAATAATAGAATATATCTTAGATGATAATTATCCAGATAATTTATATTTAGTAAATGATAAACATGTTAATATGATATTAAATATTATTGAAAATCCTCGTCCTAATATTGAAATTAACTTACCAGATAGTTTAACTATTAGTAAATCTTATGATAAATTAAAAATATCTCGTAAAGTTAAAGATAATACAAGTTATAAAATTAAAATAGAAGATAACTGTGTATTACCTAATGGTCGACAAATTACAATGATTAATAATACTGATAAAAATACAAATGATTACATAAAATTGAATAGTAAAGAAATATCTTTACCATTATATGTTAGAACTAGAAAAACAGGTGATAAAATGGTTGTTAAAAACATGTCATCACCTAAAAAACTAAAAGATATTTATATTAATAGTAAACTTTCTAAAGAAGAACGTGATAACCAACCAGTTGTTGTTGATAGTAATGATGAAATACTTTGGCTACCAGGCTTAAAAAAATCTAAATTTGATAAAGCAAAGAATGAAAACTATGATATAATATTATGGTATAATTAAATTTATGTGAAAATTTATAAAGGAGAAAGACAATGAAGAAGAAAAAAAATAACACATTAATGGCTATGACGCCTTATATAATATTAACTATTGTTCTAGTTGGTGCTTTATTTTTCATGAATAGAGATCAAAAACCACATGAACTACAAACAGGAGAATTAATATCTGAAGTTCAAAATAAGAATGTTACAGAATTAACTATTACTCCAAAAGGTAGTGAAAACATTTACATAGTTGAAGGTAAATTAAAAGATTATAAAGATAATGAATCTTTTATAGCTAACATACCTATGACTTATGTTGAAACTATTACTACTTATGTTGAAGAACAAAATATAAAAGAATTTAATACTAATAAAGATCCAGGATCTAATGACTTTGTTTATATTTTAATTAATGTTTTACCAATAGTTATCTTAGTAATTGGCTCATACTTTATCTTTACTAGATTAGCTGCTGGTAATAATAAATCTATGGACTTTGGTCGTAGTCGTGCTAAGTTAAGCGAAGATGGTGGTCAAGTTAGATTTAAAGATGTAGCTGGTTTAAAAGAAGAAAAAGAAGAAGTTCAAGAACTTATCGATTTCTTAAAGAATCCTAAGAAATTCCAAAAACTTGGTGCTAGAATACCTAAAGGTGTTTTATTAGTAGGTCCTCCAGGAACAGGTAAAACTTTACTTGCTAAAGCTGTTGCTGGTGAAGCTAATGTTCCATTCTATTATATAAGTGGTTCAGATTTCGTAGAATTATTCGTTGGGGTTGGTGCATCACGTGTTAGAGATATGTTTAAACAAGCTAAACAAACTGCCCCATGCTTAATATTCATTGATGAAATTGATGCTGTTGGTCGTCAAAGAGGTACTGGTTTAGGTGGAGGTCATGATGAACGTGAACAAACTCTTAACCAATTACTTACTGAAATGGATGGCTTTGGTGCTAATGAAGGTATAATTATTATTGCTGCAACTAATAGACCAGACGTTTTAGACCCTGCTTTATTAAGACCAGGAAGATTTGATAGACAAGTAACAGTTAGTTTACCTGATTCAAATGAAAGAGAAGAAATTCTTAAAGTACATGCTCGTAATAAAATATTTGATAAAGAAGTTAACTTAAAAAATGTTAGTAAAAGAACACCAGGATATAGTGGTGCTGATCTAGAAAACTTACTTAACGAAGCTGCTTTATTAGCTGTAAGAAGAAATAAAGATGCTATTACAATGAGTGAAATAGATGAAGCAACTGACCGTGTTTTATTAGGTCCTGCTAAAACATCTAGAAAGATTACGGAAAAAGAAAAACGTCTAGTAGCTATCCATGAAGCAGGTCATGCTGTAATTGGATTAAAACATCAAGATGCACAAGAAGTACATAAAATTACTATTATTCCACGTGGTGTTGCTGGTGGTTATACAATGATGCTACCTAAAGAAGAAAAAATAGGTATTATGACTAAAGATGAATTAATAGGTCAAATTACTGGTTTATTAGGTGGACGTGCTAGTGAAGAAAACTTCATTGGTGAAATAACTACTGGAGCATCAGATGACTTAAAACGTGCTACTAAAATTGCTCGTTCAATGGTTACTGAATATGGTATGAGTGATTTAGGTCCTATCCAATTAGAAGAAAAACAAGAAGGTGTCTTCTTAGGTAGAGATTATGCTAAATCAAGAGACTTCTCAGACCAAGTTGCTCTAGAAATAGACCAAGAAGTAAGAAAAATTCTTGAAAGTTGCTATAAAGATGCTAAGAAAATCTTAGCTAAACACGAAACATTAGTTTTACTAATAGCTGATGCTTTAATGGAACATGAAACATTAACTAAAGAACAAATTGATTCTTTAGTAGAAAATGGTACTATTGATCCAGAATTATTTGAAGAACATGAAGAAGAACTTACGGCCGAATTATCTTTAGACGAATTAAAAGAAAAAGCTAAAGAAGCTGGTATTAAAGGCTATGGTAAAATGACTGAAGCTGAATTAAAAGAAGCCTTAGAAGAAAAAAATGAGGACGAGGAAGAAAAATAAAAGGGAATAAAGGTTTAATTTATTTCCTTTTTTAATTCATAATTATTTTTATAAAAGTCTATGACATTTCTTATTATATATGGTAAAATTATTTAGAGAAATAATACATTAAAAAGGTGGTACATATTATGGCAAAAGTTATTTCAATTGTTAATCAAAAAGGTGGGGTTGGTAAAACAACTTCTAGTATAAATTTAGCTGCCGCTTTAGGTAAAGAAGGTAAAAAAACTCTATTAATAGATTTAGACTCTCAAGGTAATGCTTCTACAGGTCTAGGTTATAATAATAGCGTTATCGAACATGATATATATGATGTTATGACTGGTAATTGTCAAATAGAAGAAGCAATAATCAAAACCAAATTTAAAAATCTTTCATTAATTCCTTCAACTATTAATCTAGCTGGATTAGATGTTGAATTTATTAAAAACATGTTAGAAACACCAACATTTAAACAAAATGAACAACTAAGAGTAAGTTTAACTAATATTAAAGAAGATTATGATTTTATAATAATTGATTGTCAACCATCTTTAGGTATAACAACTATTAATGCCCTAGTAGCTAGTGATTCAGTTATTATCCCTGTTCAATGTGAATTCTATGCTTTAGATGGTATAACTCAATTGTTAAATACTATTATAATGGTTCAATCTAGTATGAATCCAGAACTTCGTATAGAAGGAGTTTTACTAACTATGTTAGATGGTCGTACTAATATTGGTCTAGAAGTAATAGAAGAAGTAAGAAAATATTTTAAAAATAAAGTTTTTAATACAATAATTCCTCGATTAGTAAGATTAGCTGAAGCTCCAAGTCATGGTAAACCAATTAGTGATTATGAACCAGAAAGTAGAGCTACATTAGCTTATCAAAATTTAGCAAAGGAAGTGATTAGTCGAAATGGAAACTAAGAGAAAAGCTTTAGGTAAAGGATTAGAACAATTATTTTCTAACGAAGTAATCGATTTTGATAACTTTGAGAAAAAGATTGTTAATGAAGCCAAAGACAGCGATATTGTTGAAATACCTTTAACTGAAATTCGTAGTAATCCATATCAACCACGTAAAGAATTTGATGAACAATCATTAATGGAATTCGCTGAAAGTATTAAAGAACATGGTGTAATTCAACCAATCATCGTTAAAAAAAGTATCAAAGGATATGAACTTATTGCTGGTGAAAGAAGAACCCGTGCTTCTAAAATGGCTGGTAAAGAAACAATTCCTGCTATAATAAGAGATCTAAGTGATCAAGAAATGATGGAAATAGCTTTAATAGAAAACATCCAAAGAGAAGATTTAAATCCTATTGAAGAAGCAGAAGCATTTGCTAAAATAATTGAATCAAGCAAAATTACCCAAGAAGAAGCTGCTAAAAAATTTGGTAAAAGTCGTAGCTATATTACCAATATCTTAGGATTACTTAGATTACCTGAAAAAACTAAAAAATATGTTCAAGAAAATAAAATAACAATGGGTCATGCCCGTGTACTTAGTAAATTATCTGATATCGATCAAATTGACGAACTAGCTAATAAAATTATTGAAGATGGTTTAAGTGTTCGTGAAACAGAAAAATTAACTAGTACTAGCGACATCCCTAGAGTAAATAAAGTAAAAAGAGCTCCAATTTATAACGCTAAACATAGTATGTATGAAAACATAATGCGTGAAAAAATAGGTACTAAAGTAAAAATTGGAACTAAAAAAATCGAAATACCATATGATTCAGATAGTGATTTAGATCGTATCTTAGAAATCCTAGGTATCGATATGGATGGTGAATAATGATTGAGTTTTTAAAAGTAATCCTAAACATTATTACCAAAAAAGAAGTATATGGAGTTGTAATTACTTTAGCAGTATCATACTTTATCTATAAAACTTTTACTATAATTTTAGAAGAAGTAATTAACTATGGTAAAGTAGGTTATGAAAAGAAAAAACGTAATACAATAACTAACTTATTTAGAAACATTGCTAAATATATAATACTTATTATAGCTATTTTAACTATTCTAAGTATTTATGGTGTTAATGTAAAAGGAATGATTGCTGGACTAGGAATTGCTGGTACCATCATAGGTTTAGCGTTACAAGATACCTTTAAAGATATTATAAACGGAATAAATATAATAGCTGAAAACTACTTTGTCGTAGGTGATATCATTTCATATAATAACTTTACTGGAGAAGTTTTAGAATTTGGTTTAAAAACTACTAAAATAAAAAATGCTAGTGGTGAAATACTTATTGTATCTAATCGTAATATTATGGAGATAACTAACTTATCTCAAAAAGAACAAAATGTCTTATATAATATTTGTATGCCTTATGAACAACCAGTAGAAAATATTGAAAAAATAATCAATCAAAACATTCTTCCTAATTTTAAAAAAATTGCTAATGTTAATGCTGAATCAGTTAAATACCTAGGTGTTAATGATTTAGCTGACTCTTGTGTTAAATACTTAATAAGCTTTAATTGTAAAAGAGATCAACAATGGCAAGCTAAGAGAGACGCTAATAAAATAGTTTTAGTCGAATTCTCTAAACATAATATTAGTGTACCATATCCCCAATTGGAGGTTCATTATGAAAAATAATTACAAATTAAATGATTTTGTCGAAATGAAAAAAAGTCATGCTTGTGGTACTAATAAATGGCAAATAACTCGTATGGGAGTTGACATCAAAATCAAATGTGTTAATTGCAATCGTGAAATAATGATGGATCGTTTAGAATTTGAAAAAAAATTAAAAAAAGTATTAGGAGGTTCTAATGAATAAGTTTAAAGAAAAAATGACTTTAAACCCCGTAATGACTTTCTTAATCCTTATTTTAATAACAATAGTATTAAGTGGTTTTTTAAATCTAATCGGGTTTGAAGCTACCTACAATAAAATAGATGTTGCTACTGGAGAATTAACTGCCACATCAGAAAGTGTTTATTCCTTATTTAGTTTAAGTGGTATTAAATACATCTTTAGTTCTACAGTATCTAACTTTACTTCCTTTACTCCTTTAAGTATGTTAATTATCGTCTTAATAGGTATTGGAATTATGGAAAAAAGTGGTTTTATAAAAACAACTTTTACCATCTTAACTAAATATTGTAAAAAATATACCATAACCTTCTGGTTAGTTTTTATTAGTGTTATATCTAGTATAGCTGGTGATTTAGGTTATGTCATTATGATACCTATTGCAGCATTAATGTTTAGCTATGGAAGACGTAATCCCTTAATTGGAATCGTAGCTGTCTATGCAGCTTTAACTGCTGGTAGTGGTATTAATATGTTATTAACTGCTGTTGATAGTGAAATGTTAAAATATACCTTAGCTAACGCTACTTTGATAGATCAAAATTATACTTTATCAACATTCTGTTTCTTTTTTATCATGACAGTAGCTGTTATACTAGTATCAATTATTATAACTATTATTACTGAAAAAATAAGTGTTAACAATGTAGATAAATATGAATTTAAAGATGATCGTAAAGAATTAAGACTAGGTAAAAGAGAATATCGTGGTTTAATATTTTCTATTACAGCTGGAGCTTTATACTTACTAATATTTATATATAATATAATTCCTGGATTACCATTCTCTGGTAATTTACTAGATTATAGTCAAGAATTCTATATTGATAAACTATTTAGTTTTGATTCCTTCTTCAGTAATGGTTTCGTCTTTATTGTTACAATGTTATTTGTTATTTTAGGTTTATTCTATGGTATAGGAGCTAAAACAATTAAAAATAATAATGACTTCTGTGAAGACTTAACTCATTCCTTAGATGGAACTGGACGTACTTTAATATTAATCTTCTTAGGATCAGTATTAATTAATGTCTTTAAAAAGAGTAATATAGGTACAGTTTTAACAATTACCCTAGCTAACTTTATCGGAAATTCTTCCTTTAGTGGAATAGTCTTAATAGTAGCATTGTTTATAATAAGTGCTATATCAACAATTGTTTTAACAGGTTCTACTAGTAAATGGGCGATAATTTCTACAACAACTATTCCTTTATTTATGAATAGTAGTTTAAGTCCTGAATTTGCTCAAGTAATAGTAAGATTTGGTGAATGTATGACAATTGGATTAACTCCATTACTAGCATACTTTACTATATATATAGCTTACTTAGAAAAATATAACCAACAAGAAAGTCCAATTAGCTTATTTAGAACTCTAAAATATCAAATAGTATATAGTGTTATAGTAGGTCTAGTTCTATTAGCTTTATTAATAGGATGGTACTTAATTGGTATTCCAATAGGTATAAATGGCTTTATTGCTACATAAAACGATTGAACAATCAATCGTTTTTTAATATAATAAAATATGAATTGAGGTGTATTAATATGTCATTAAAAGCTGGTATAGTAGGTCTACCTAATGTTGGTAAATCTACCTTATTTAATGCCATAACTAAAAAAAATATCTTAGCTGCTAACTATCCGTTTGCTACAATTGAACCAAATGTTGGAGTTGTTACAGTACCAGATAAAAGATTAGATAAACTAAACGAAATGTATCAACCTAAAAAACTAGTTCCTACAACATTTGAATTTACTGATATAGCTGGTTTAGTTAAAGGAGCATCTACTGGTGAAGGTTTAGGTAATAAATTCCTATCTCATATAAGAGAAGTAGATGCTATAGTTGAAGTAGTAAGATGTTTTGAAGATGGTGAAATAACTCACGTAGAAGGTAAAATAGATCCTTTAAGAGATATAGAAATAATTAATACTGAGTTAATCTTAGCTGACTTAGAAATAGTAGAAAGTCGTATTAGTAAAATAGAAAAGAAAGCTGAAACTACTAAAGATAAACAATCTTTATTAGAACTAAACGCTTTAAGAAAATCTAAAGAAGCTTTAGAAAGTGGAACTGCTCTACGTAATATAACTTATACTGAAGACGAATTAAATTGTATATCAGGCTTTAACTTTATTACTCTAAAAAAGATTATATATGCTGCTAATGTTAATGAAGAAGATGCTATAGCAGGACATAATATCTTTACCGATATCGTAACTGATTATGCTAATAAAGAAGGATCTAAAGTAATAATAATGTGTGCTAAATTAGAAAGTGAATTATCTGGTTATGAAGATGAAGAACGTATGGCTTTTATGGAAGACTTAGGACTTAATTCATCAGGACTAGATATGTTAATTAAAGCTACTTATGATTTATTAGGTTTAAAAACATTCTTTACATCTGGAGCAGATGAATGTCGTGCTTGGACATTTAAAAATGGTATGAAAGCTCCAGAATGTGCAGGAATTATTCATACTGATTTCCAAAAAGGTTTTATTAAAGCAGAAGTAATGTCATATGATGACTTAGAAAGATTAGGTTCTGAAAAAGCTGTTCAAGAAGCTGGTAAATTAAGATTAGAAGGAAAAGACTACATAATGCAAGATGGTGACATATGCTACTTTAGATTTAATGTATCTAAATAAATAAAATGAAGTATATAAGAGAATTTTTTCGTAACGACCATCCTTTTGTTCCTTTTAAAGAATTTGGTTTTATCCACTGTTTATGTATAGCATTTGTTCTTATAATAATGATTACTATATACATAAACCGTAATAAAATATCAGCTTTAAATGAAAAAACTAAAAAAAGAATATTAAAAGGTACAGCTATTCTTATGTTAATTAATATGATTATCTATAATGTAGCTCCTCATACCTTTGGTTATTTTGATTATAAAATTCATTTACCATTTCAATTATGTTTTATCTCAGGTTACATGTTTATGTTTGGTATTCTATTTGAAAAAGAATGGATTTTAAAACTAACTTTATTCTTATCATTTATTGGACCTATACCAGCTATTTTATGGCCCGATATGCCATCTACTTTTGATGATTTCAATTTTTGGAAATACTTTATATCCCATCATATCTTTATATGTGCAAGCTTTTTTTCATATTTTGCTTTAAACTATCGTATAACTAAAAAAGATATTATTAAAGCCTTCATTTTTACAAATTGCTTAGTACTAATTATGATGCCATTTAATCATATCTTTAATATGAATTATATTTATTCTAGTGAAATACCTGCTAATATTTTAAAACTATACCCTTTCTTAAGACATTTTCCACCATTTCTAACTATCGAAGTAACAGGTTTAGTAATCGCAGGATTTCTATATTATTTAATTAGTAAACGTAATGTTGAATTAGATTTAATAGAAAGTGAAAAATTAGCTTTAAATAAAGTAAAAAAAAGAACTACAAAATCTCGTAAATCTAGCCAAAAATAAGATTGAATTAAAATAGAGTTTCCCGATTATAAATAAAAATTACTTTACAATAGAAATATCCCGTATTATGGGATT
>CANQOR010000028.1 GCA_947625535.1 uncultured Bacilli bacterium | reverse complement strand
CTCGCATTTATAATTATAAATTATTTTTAATAAAATAAAAAGACTGTTTTCAAACTTTTCGTTTGTCAACAGTCTGATAAGAATCTTTAATGATTCTTATTTTTATAATAAAAATCCCAAAATTCTAAAGTAGTCTTAGCTACTTCATCTTTAGGTAAATCATCATATTTATAAAACTCGTACCCTTCACATTTTAAAGGCTCTGCTATCTTTAACTCTCCTTCTTTATATAAACATTTATATAAAAAGAATAACCAGTTAACATTTTTATTAGTTCTACTATCAAATTTATTAACTAAAAAAGCTCCTACAAACTCTTCAATATCTATCTTTGCTAAATCCCCTGCTTCTTCTCTTATTTCACGCATCATTGCTTCTCTAAAAGTTTTATCTTCCTCTTCAAAAGCTCCTCCGATATCTTCTAATTTATATTGTTCATCTCTTGATTTAGGTCCTCTTCTTTGTAATAGTATTCTTCCCTCTTTATCAAGTATTAAAGCAATTACGGCAGGACGATATTCTGGTATCTCTATCTTACTTTCTTTGATAAAACTTTCTAATTCTTTAATATCTTTTACGTCTTTAGTAAATAAACATTTCATAACTTATCTACTCTTTCTAAAAATTTATTAATACTATGATACCAATCAAATATCTTAGCTTTCTTATTTTTATACTTTTCTCTTTCTTCTATATCTTTATTATTTTTAGTAAATCTTTCTATACATCTTAAATAACAAGTTTCAATATCAGTTCTCATTACTATAAGTTGACCTTTTAATAAACTTATATCTTTTATATTACGGAATTGAGCACTATCTATAACAATAGTTTTATTACTATCTTTATAATAATCTAATAAATCTTTATAACATATATCAAAATTATCTATTAAATTAGGTATCTCTCCATACTTATTTATAAACATATCTCTTATCTTTTGTATTTCTAAATTACAAGGTTTATTACTAAATATTTCATCTGTATCTAATATAATATAATTATCATTTAATTTTAAAGTATATGTTGATTTACCACTACCAGATTCACCTGTTATATTAATTACTTTATCATTACTTAATTCTTTTATATAAGGTTCTTTATATATAAATCTACTTATTAATAAATCAGATTTTATTTCTCTTAAATATTCATTTACTTCCATAACTAATTCATTACTTTTACCATTATCTTTACCATGAGAAATAAAATCATTCCATTCATCTATTACTAAATCTATATTATCTTTTCTAATCTTATCTTTTATTATTTCATAAGCAGTCTTCTTATACCCCATAACGCTTACAGCAGCTAATGCTTTATAATAAGACTTTAATGGTATCTTAGATATTTTATAATAATGTAAAGCCATATTATCATCTATTTTTCTTGGATTACTAATAATTATTTTATTAGTTCGATAAACAATAGTAGATCCTTCTAATTTAACTTTAACTGCATCTTTAGGTATTTTAACATCATAAATAGTATCTCCTCTATGTAACCATCTTAATATAGCATCTTCAGTTGTATAATTAAAACCACCCATTTCTGTAGGAGTCTTACCATCTTTATTAAAATGTTGAGCTACTGTAACATCATTAATCTTATATATAACATCCTCTTTAGCACCAGATACTGTTCCAAACATTACTTTACAATACTTCAATTTTAAACCTCCTAATAACAAATAGTTAAAGTACGATGATAAGGTTTATTCATTTTACTTTTATCTTGTCCCATTAACCATATTAAATCATTAATATCCATTTTACTAACCTCACCATTTAATTTATCATATATATAATCTATTACTTCTAAAGTTAATGCTCTTATTTCTATTTCCATCTCACTATCTTTAGCTATTAATTCTTTATTATCAACAATCTTAGCTAGTTCATCACTAAATTCTAAGAACCCATAACATCTCATTACTTGAGGTATTTTATAATCAGCACAACCTACTAAATTACTATAATTAACATTTTCTCTACCACATGTCTTCTTTATATGTAAAATATCTGAAGTAACTAATTGTGCTCTTTTATAAAAATAAACTTTACTACCTTTATAAATACTTTCATCCTTTAAAAAACTAAAATTATCTATCATATAATTTAATAAAGTTATATCATCATTCATATCTTTTATTTCTTTATAAAAATCATGCTTATCTAAATATTTATAAACTTCTAATAAACAATCATATCTTTCTTCTATAAGAGGTATTAAAACATTACCATGTAAAAATTCTTTAAACTCTTCATAAGTCATCTTAAATGACTTATCTTCTTTAAATTTGTTAATAATTAAATACATAATAGCATAAGAACCATCTAATACTTTATCATTAACTTTTATCTCCCATTTAGGTTCTCCCCAAAAACAATAATCACCTATTGCATGAAATATTAATAAGAAATTAAATATATCTTCATATGGTAAATCTAATATACCATAAGGATTATTATCTAACCAAAATCTTATATCTTTAAAATTAATATTATTTAATTCTTCATCTATTTTTTTATAATTAACTTTAACATATTTAGCTTCTTTATTAACTAATTTAAAAGATTTTTTAATATCATCTATTATCATAAATCATCACCTATTAAAACAATAACACTTTATAGTTTTATAAGCAAATAAAAAAACTTAATTTACTTAAGCTTCTTTTTTATATGTTACAAATCTATCTATTCCATCACGACAATCTAATTCTTGATCTTTAAAAATAGAATTATTTATTACTTTATAATATTCTTTCTTTTCTTTAGACATATTGGCTCTTTCTCTTAAACTACCATCTATTCCTAAATCACTCATTAAAGATATTTTATCTTGTTTACCTAATGAAGCTAAAAATCTTTGAGCTTCCCCTTTTTCATAATATTCTAAAAATTTACTTTTTCTTTCTTCATTTAATATTTTATTAGCATTATTAATTCTAATAGCTATTTCATCTAAATCATTTTCTAAAGCCATTAAATATAAACCTACTCTAACAGATTCATTAATATCTTTTAATTCTTCACATATTTGTTCTACATCATAGTTCATATAAACAATATTTTTTAAAATATCATTCATTGCACTACCTAACCCTTTACCAAATAGTTTATTAACAACTTTATCACTCATAGTATCAACTCTCCTATCAACCACCCTATTATGTCAATAATTATACCATAAAAAAAGGAAGTAGTTAAGACCTACTCCCTATCTTGACATATTAAATTGTCTTTTCAAATTGGCTATTATAAAGTTGTTCATAGAAACCACCTTGAGCCATTAATTCTTCATGTGTACCTTGTTCAATTATATTGCCTTCATTCATAACTAAGATTAAATCAGCATTTTTAATTGTTGAAAGACGATGGGCAATAATAAATGATGTTCTTTGATCAGTTAATTTATCCATTGCTTTTTGAACTAATTCTTCTGTTCTAGTATCGACATTACTAGTTGCTTCATCTAAGATTAAGAATGGTGCATCTTCTATCATACCTCTTGCAATAGTAAGTAATTGTTTTTGACCTTGACTTACAGAACTATCATCTGTAATAGTTGAATTTAAACCACCTGGTAATGTTTTAACAAAGTGATCTATTCCTACGGTACGACAAGCTTGCCATAGTTCTTCATCTGAAACATCCTTTTTATTAAAACGTAAGTTCTCAGCAATAGTACCCTCAAATAACCAAGTATCTTGTAAAACCATTACAAATAAATCATGAATATTTTCTCTTGTTAAATCTTTAGTAGATACTCCATCTATTAATATATCTCCATCATTAATGTCATAGAATTTCATCAGTAAATTAACCATTGTTGTCTTACCAGCACCAGTAGGTCCTACTATAGCTATCTTTTGACCTGGTTTAGCTTTAGCACTAAAATTCTTAATTATCGTACGACCTGGATCATATCCAAATTTAACATTCTTAAATTCTATTTCACCTTTTACTTTAGATTTATCTAAGTGTTTTCTAATCTCTTCTTGTGTAGGCATTTCTTTTTCATCTAAGAAAGCATAAACTCTTTCTGAAGCAGCTGCTGTAGATTGTAAGTTAGTTGTTGCTTGAGCTATTTGTGATAATGGATTAGTAAATAATCTTACATAAATCATAAATGCTACAATAACTCCAAATGAAATAATATCATTCATTGTAAGTAATGCTCCTACAACACATACTGCTACATAACCTAAATTACCAATAAATCCCATCATAGGTTGCATTGTTCCAGATAAGAAAATACTCTTTCTCTTAGCTTGAAATAAATCATCATTTAATTTATCAAAATCATTAACAGCATCTTTAATTCCGTTATAAGCCTTAACAACATTATGACCTGAATAATTTTCTTCTATATAACCATTAAGTTCTCCTAAAGCACGTTGATTTTCACTAAAATACTTTTGTGATTTACCTAATATAGCAAACATAAAGATAAAACCTAATAAACTAGATAATATCGCTGTAATAGCCATTATCCAATTAGTATAAAACATCATTATAATTGAACCAACAAATAAAGTAACACTTGTAACTAATGTTGATAAACTATTATTTAAATTCTGCGCAATAGTATCTATATCATTAGTAACTCTTGATAATATATCACCAGTTTCATGTGTATCAAAAAACTTTAATGGTAATTTATTAATCTTTACACTAATACTACTTCTAAGAGATTTAGCAAAATTATTAGATACTGTTGTTAAAGATAAACTTTGAATATAACTAAATAAAGCACTAATTAAATAAACAACACCCATTAATATAGCTATACTCTTTATTTTATCAGTATTCATTTTAGGTTCTATTAATGAATAAATTGATTTAGGTAAATTATCCATTACTTCTAAAGCTTGTTCTGTATTTTCTTCATCAACAGAACTCATCATTTTAATCATCTTAATTAAATCTTGTTTACTTATATTAACATCATCTACTTTAATATCATCAAATAAGATTAATAAAATATTATCAGAGCACTTAGTTAAATTAACAAACATTTTATCTTTTTCACTAGTTTGCATATCATTAACTATTTCTAAGAAATTATTTTTTTCTTCCATTGTAATATCTGTAGACATCATTATTTGTTGCATTTTACTTTGCATTTTATCTTCTGTAAAACTATTACTCATAGCTGTATATATTTTTTCAATATTCTCAGTTCTAGGAACTAAACCAGCTCCTATTTCATCTGCTAAAGAAGATAACTTATCGGGCATTATAAGAGCCATTATGGCACTAACCATTGCTAAAAATAAAGATAAAATCATTAAACCTTTCCAAGTTTTAAGATTACTTAATAATCTTTTCATTGAACCAAAGAAGTCTTTAGATTTTTCTTGTACTCTACGTCCTCCTGGTCTAGGCATCTTTTAATTCCTCCTCACTTAATTGAGATAAAGCTATCTCTTTATATATTTCACAATTCTTAAGTAGTTCTTTATGTGTTCCTATTCCAACACATTCCCCTTTATCTAAAACAATAATTTTATCAGCATTAATAATTGTACCTATTCTTTGCGCTACAATTATATTAGTTGCATCTTTAGTATGTTTCTTTAATTCCTTACGTAATGTAGCATCTGTTTTATAATCTAATGCTGAGAAAGAATCATCAAAAATAAATATTTCTGGTTTTCTAGCTATTGCTCTAGCTATTGCAAGTCTTTGTTTTTGACCTCCAGATACATTTGTACCACCTCTTGCAATATGTGATTCATACTTATCTGGCATTTTTAAAACAAAATCTGTTCCTTGAGCTACTTCAACTGCTTCTTCTATTTCTTTTTGAGTAGGTTCTTCCCTACCATTATCACCATAACTTACATTATAGTTAACTGTTCCTGAAAAGATAACAGCTTTTTGTGGTACATAACCTATCTTATTATTTAAACTACTAATTTTATATTCCTTAACATTTACACCATCTACTAAGACTTCTCCTTCTGTAGCATCATAAAATCTTGGAATTAAATTAATTAATGTTGATTTTCCACTACCAGTAGAACCTATAAAAGCAACTGTCTCCCCTTGGTTAGCTTTAAAGGAAATATTTTTTAATAAATAATCATCAGCATCTGGATACTTAAATGAAACATTTTTAAATTCAACAGTTCCTTTTTCTTTTGTTTCACCTGTAAATGTTCCATCTATAACACTAACATCTTCATCTAATACGGCATTAATTCTTCGAGCAGATATCTGTGCTCTTGGTATCATCATAAAGATCATTGCTAACATTAAGAAAGACATAATTACTTGCATACCATAACTAGAAAAAACAACCATATTACTAAATAAAGTAACTTTTCCCACCATATTGGCTTTTAATATTAAAACTGTACCAATTACATAAATACCTAATGTTAAACCATGCATTACTAAATTCATAACAGGATTCATAATTGCAAAACATTTTTGATTAAATAATTGTTGATTAGTTAAATCACTATTAACTTCTTCAAAACGACCTTCTTGGAATTCTTCAGCATTAAAAGCACGAATAACTCTTATACCACTAAGATTCTCTCTTGTAACACCATTAATTTTATCAATTAACTTTTGGACTTTTTCAAATCTAGGTAAAACAATAATTAAAAGTATAATAACCATTGTTAATAATATTAATACACAACCACCTGTTAAAATACTCCATTCTAATCCTTTATTTAAGATCTTTAATATCGCCCAAACTGCCATAATTGGAGCTTTAACCATCATTTGAAGTCCTAAACCAATTACCATATCTACTTGTGTAACATCATTAGTTGTTCTCGTAATTAAACTACTAGTAGAAAACTTTTTAATTTCCTCTGTACCAAATTCTTGAATCTTTCTAAATACTTTAGCTCTAATTGTTGTAGCAAAACTAGATGCAATATTAGCAGCCAAATAACAAACTAGTATTGAAGATACTAAACTACCAAAAGCACAAGCAAGCATTAAACCTCCTTGCTTTAAAACATCTCTCATTAAATGTCCTTCTGTTTGAACAAGTCTTGTTATCTCACTCATATAATCTGGCATAGTTAATTCTAACCATACTTGAAATACTATTAAACATAAAGCAATAATAATACCTATTATTTCTTTCTTAGTTAAATTCTTAAATAACTTTATCATACTAAATCCTTTCTAAATTCTTATTAACTTTATCTAAAACACTACTAAATATAATATATTCATCTTTAGTAATATTTTCTCCTATTAATTTATTAATTTCTATCATATCATCTTTTAATTTATTAGCAATTTCTATGGCACGAGAAGTTAAAACTATAATATTTCTTCTTGAATCATTAGAAGATCCTTTTCTTATAATTAAATTATTCTTCTCCATTGTACTAAGTACTGAAGAGATAGTTGATTTCTTACAAGTAATCATCTTTTCTATATCTTTTTGACATACTTCATTTTCACTATCAAAAATAAACATAATTATTCGACCTTGTAAAGGTGTTACATCAAGTTTTAATCTCTTATATCTAGCTGATAACATACGTAATATATTTAAATTAACAGCTTTTATTTTCATTGTTAATAAATTATCTTCCACTCCCAATCACCTCTAATAGTTCTATATCGAACTATTTCATTATATTACTTACAAATTATAATTGCAATACAAAAAGAGTGATTATTCACTCTTTTCCAAATATTCTAAACTACCTTCCTTATCATTACTTATAATACGTGCTTCCATTCCATTAATCATTGTAAATGACGGTTTTACATGACCTATGTCAAATAAGTAAACTACCTTTACATTAGGTAAAGCCTTCTTAATAGCATCTTCATAACTCATATCTACAAAACTACTAGAAAAACATACCTTACTAAATAATATCGCTTTAGTATTCTTAAACCATCCTGCATTCTTAAATTGTAATAAAGTAATATATAAACTTTCAGCACTCATACTAAAAATATCAAAATACCATATAAAACCTTCATCTTCATATCTTTTAATAAACTCTTGTGTCTTATCAAACTTCGTACCTATTACATCTTTAAGTACATCAATACATCCTCCTATAACAATACCTTCTGCATATACATCTCCATTTAAATTTAACCATTTATTATCTTTAGTAAAACTATCACTAAAACCTTTTTCTTCTGTATAAGGATACCTTTCTTGTTTAACTAAATCTCCTTTAATAAACTTCAAATAATTCAAATAAGATTCATGTAAAGGATTAATATTTAAACCTGTAGTATTACATGGACTATACATTGTAGCTATATCATACTTAGTAGTTAATATATAAAGTAAACTAGTTGGATCACTACTACCTACTAACCATTTAACATTATTACTTAATATTTTAAAATCTACTTCATCTAACATCTCGTATAAGAAATCTCCCCCACGAGCTATTGCAACCATTTTAACATCTTTATCAAAAAATAAACTTTGTAATTCTAAAGCCCTCGTTACTTTATCACTACTAACTAACCCACTAGTTCTTACATTACTAGTTTCTTTTATCTTAAAACCATATTTCTTAAAATTATCTAAACTATCTTCATAATCTTTTATTTTATCTAAAACTCCTGCACTACAAGCAGTAATTCCAATTACATCATTATCTTTTAAAAACTCTGGTATAATCATTATTCATCACCTACTAAAAAAAGAAGATTTATATCTTCTAAGTATACATCATTTGTACTTTTTGATAAACTTCTTCCCAAGACTTAACTCTTTCTAATCTCTTAGTATAAGAATTAAATGAAGTATCAAATTGTAAAGTACTAATTCCTTTATTTTGGACAGCTTTACAATGCTTAGTACTATCATCTATAAATAAATCTATCTTATTTACCATACACTCTTTGGCTTTATCTTGAACATTAACAATTAACTTATCAAAAGGTATATTATTTCTTTGTAAATAATCTAAACTTATTTTATAAGGATCTTCATACTCTTTATAATTTCTTGAAGTAATAAATATTATTTTATGTCCTTCATTTCTTAACTTATTTAAAATATCTACTACTCCATCTTTTAATGGTACAATCTTAACCATTGTTTCATAATTTTCATAAGCAAACTTATCAAAATTAGGCAATATACTATGTAACGTTCTATAAGAAGGTTTCTTAGCCATTAACTTATCAAGATTCTTCCCATACTTTAATGCTATCATAGGTAACATAGTTTCATATGTATTAGTAATTGTATCATCTATATCTATTCCTATGTTCATATTAATTCACCTATTATAAATTATAACCTTAAACTAAAAAAAGTACAATACTATTGTACTTTATGCTTCTTATCATAATCTTCTTTATTATCTTTAACATACTTAGGTATTCCAATGCCTTTCTTCGTAAATAAATTAACTCCATAAAATATTAAACATAATAAATCCCCAATTAATATAAAGAAAAATAATATACTAGTTCTAAATACTCTAATTAAAATAATAAAAACAATTAAACTAAAGATAAAACCAAATATACATTTAAATTTACTAGGTTTCTGATAACTCTTTTTATATGTAGTATTACTTACATTCCTATTGGCTACTGTATATCCTTCTAAGAATTTATCTATTATATTTTTATCATCTTTATTATTCATCATAACCACCCTATATAATAATTATCTTCTTTTACTATAATACTTAATTAATAATGTATTAACTACACTTTGTACTAAGATTGTAACTCCAAATAATAAAGCTCCTATTACTTCATTAAATAATAAACATATAACTAACATAAATATCATTACATAAGTCATTATTATTAAAGTTAAAACATCTGCTTTACCTTCTATTATTAAATTTAAAGGATTTTCTTTTAACTTATTATCTTTATATAATAAAACTATTGCTACCATAAATAAGATAAATCCCCAAAAGAATAATATAGCTCCTATTATTTTAAGTGTTAACATATGTGAAGATGTAAATATACGATAAATAAATGAATTATCTAGAGAAGAACCAAATAACAAAAGAAACCCTGCTAAATACAGAATTATTCCTAATCCAAAAAATAAAATTGTAATTAATTTATTCTTTTGTTTCCCCTCATTCATATTTATTCTTCCAATCTACTACTCTTCTAAACTATTCTTATATACATTAATTACTGGTCTAACAAATAATGTAACATCATCTACTAAACTTTGTAATTTAAAACCTTTTGTATCAAAATTAACATTATAATATTTTAAATGAAGTAAATATTCATCATTTAAATCTTCTATATCACTAACATTATTATAAGCATCTACATACTCTTTATTAGTATTAGTATCTATCATTGTTGCATAACTCCAATTAAGATCACATATATAATCTGGACATTCTAATATTTTATATTCATCATTATCTTCATCATACTCATACTTAATTAAACTATCCATATCATCTTTATTTAATAATCTAACTTTATAACCATGTATTTCTACAAAATTATCTTCTCCTAATTCTTTAAGATAATCATTTTCTAAATACTTTCTTAAATCACTAATTTCATATATTGTATCTAAAACATTTACTATATCTTCATCATATAAATACATAATACCATCATTAATTAAAGTTACATAATCACTATCTTTATTAGAATCATACATAACATACCAATCAGTATCACCAAATATTACACGATCTCCTGCCTTATATTCAGCATAAGTCTCTTTATTAAATATTTTCTTTAAACTATTATCATCTTTATCTAACATTTTATAACCTATAAAAACTCCTAATCCTAAGATGATAATAATTACTATAAAAATGATAAATTTCTTCATATTCACCTCATCTTAATACTCTTTACGTTCAATAACCTCTTTAAAAGTATCATCTATTGTACGCATTTTATTATGTAACAAATTAGCTAGTTGCTCTAAATCAATATTTTTCATATTAGTTAAAACACATTTAATTTCATCATTAGATACTACTACTTTAACAACACTACCTACACTATTTATAGTTCTAACTACTGACTTAATATCTTTTAAATTTATCTCTTTAGCTTTTTTACCTACTTCTTCATATATTAAAGAAGTTCCAGATATATAGAAATAATTAGGTATTACTCTTTGTTGTACTACTGGTTTTTTAACTGTTTTTTCTTCATTTACTTCTTTAATAGCTTCTTTAAGCATTTCTTTAATAACATCTTTAAGTTCTTCTTCTGTTTTATCTTTTATTAAAGGTGAATTAGCTAAAGTTTCTTCTACTTTTGAAGCTACTTCATTAATTTCTTCTTTTTCTTCTTTAACTTCATTTACTTCTTTAACTGCTTCTGAAGCGCTTTTCATAACTGGCATTGCTGGTTTAGCTATCTCTGAAGCGCTCTTCATCGTTGATTCTTCTTTTTGAGCTATTTCAGAAGCACTCTTCATAACAGGAGCACTACTTTCCTTAATTTGTTCTGCTGACTTCATTTCCGGTTCAAAAACCTTTTCTCCTCCACTAGGAGTTACTACCTTTTCTGCAGGTATATCACTACTTTTTACTTCTTCTACAGTATTTGCTTTTTCTACCGGTTTAACTATTACTCTAGTTTTAGGTACTACATTACTACTTTGTGTAGGTAATGGTGGTACTACTACCTCATTTTTAACTTCTTCAGTTACTTTCTTTTCTAAATCATCACTAGTAACAATAGATATCTTCTTACTATCTCCACTAACACCTAAAGCTTGTGTCTTAGAATTAATAGAACTATCTTTATAATGTTTAAATAATTCAAATAAACCTACTCCACATAACATTAAACCTATTAAAGGACATATAAATATTATTT
Organism: uncultured Bacilli bacterium; assembly: GCA_947625535.1. GTDB lineage: Bacteria > Bacillota_I > Bacilli_A > RF39 > UBA660 > Coprovivens. The sequence continues at coordinate 10,986 of CANQOR010000028.1, read as the reverse complement.
TACTAGTTTTAAATGTTTGAACTGAATCTTTTTCTTTACTATGATAATAAATAGATAATTTATCGTTTTCTTTTATCTTATCTTTATATATAAACTCATATTCATAAGATTGACCATCTACATCATAAACTACTGTAACTTTATTTTTACCTGTGCCTTCAGTATCATTTTCTACTTTAATTACATTAGCTTCTGTTTTAACTAAATCATTTTCACTATGAACAATATATATACATATGACTAAAGATAATAGTAATAAAACACCAACGACTAAGAATAAAATACTTCTTATATTTACCTCTTTATCCGTCATAACAAACACCTCTTTATTATTCTTCTAAATTATAACATAAACATAAGCCAAAAAAAAGTAGCTTTTAATAAGCTACTATTGATTTTAAAACATTAACATTATTTACTTTTTCATAAGTAAAAGTAACATGATACAATATTGAACTTTCTGGATATGTAATATTACTTGCTTCTAAATAAGCTGCTGATTTTTCATTATCTAAAGCATCTTCAAAGTAAATAGCATCTGTCTTTAATTCATAAACATTACCTGTTTGAGTTAAAGATACAGCTTTAAAAGCTATTAATGGTTCTAAACCACCAGTTGCCATAATACCATATAAAACATTATTTTTTAATGAATCTTTATCATAACCTAAAACACTATAATCAGTATTACTTGGTAATTCTTCTCCAAAAATTGTTTTATAATATTCTTTAAATGCTGTAAAATCTATTCCTAAAGAACCAGTAGCTCCTTCACCATCAGGTGTTGCTTCATAATATACTTTAGATTTATCTATTTCTTTAGATCCAAAAGCCCAAGCCATTTTTAATTTAGTTTTAGCATCTAATATATTTGTATTATTACGACGACTTTCTAAAATAATAGTTTCACTATTATCACCTACATAGCCATATAAAAATACTTGTACTAAATAATTTAAATCTTCATTAACAGATACCTTATTAAAATCAACTGCTACTGGTTTAACTTCTGGAACTGGTGTTTCTTCCTCTTCTTTTTTTTCGTTTTCTGTTACTTTAGGAGTATTATCTTCCTCTTCTTTTAAAACTTGTTGTTTACCAATGTACCAACCTAGCATTCCTGAAGCACATAAAGCAAGTAAAACTAAAATAATTAATCCAATATTCTTATTCTTCATAATCTATTCCCTTCATCTTCTATATTCTAAAAAAATTATAACGCAATCCTAAAAGTAAAGTACCTAAAAATTAGGTACTTTACTTATTTGTTTATACTTCATATGAGCATCATAATAAAATTGATTATAATATATTCTTTCATTATCGGGATCATACCACTTAGCAAACCTACTATTACTTAAATAATCTTCAAAAGACATTTCCATTTTACTTTCATCAAATACTCTAATCTCTTTAGGTACTAAAGTATGACTACTATATTCATCCCAATCTTTTAAAAATTCTAATATATCCGTATAATCATCAGCTTTAGGTTCTTTCATAACTCTATATTCTGGATTAGCTACTACTTTAAAACACATACAATAAAAAGCTAAAAACTCTTCCTTAGTCATATAACCATCTTTTTGAACATCTTGATAAGCAAACATATCTATTAATGGTTTAAAAGAACTATAAGCATCTACTCCTTTACCAGGTTTCACTGGAACTGTTAAACCTATTCCACCCCATGTTTTACCAAAACATGGATTACTTAAACTTAACTCATCAAATAATCTTTTATTATCTTCATCTAACATTGAAAAAGTAATCCAAGAATTATCATTTTCATAATTATTACACATTCTCGTAAAGATATTTTTACTCCATAATAATTTACAAGCCTCTTGATTTTCCGGTATGATAAATTCTTCTATATCATTTGCTACTTCTTCCATATCAACAACACTATATTGATAAGCATGATCACTTGCCATCCATATCCCTCCTTAAATTAAATCTTATTCTTTATTATCTTTTAAACTAAGACCTAATTCATCTAATTGTGAAACTACTACATTACTTGGAGCTTCACACATTAAATCAGTAGCTGAAGCTGTTTTAGGGAATGCTATTACATCACGAATATTTTCTGTACCAGCAAGTAACATTGTTAATCTATCTAAACCTAAAGCAAAACCACCATGTGGGGGACAACCATATTTTAAAGCATCAACAAAGAAACCGAATTTCTCTTTAATATCTTCATCAGTTAATTCTAAAGCTTTAAACATAATTTCTTGAATCTTTTCATCATGAATACGTATAGAACCTCCGCCAGCTTCATAACCATTAATAACTATATCGTAAGCTTTACTATAACAATGAGCTTTATCTGTTAATAACTTATCTACATCTTCATCTTTAGGAGCAGTAAATGGATGATGGCAAGCCATATAACGTCCTTCTTCTTCACTCCACTCAAAACTAGGGAAATCAACTACCCATAATAACTTATAATCATCTTTCTTAATTAAATCTAAATCACGTGCTAACTTGCATCTTAAAGCTCCTAATGATGTCTTAACTACATTATAAACACCACTAATTATTAAAACTAAATCATTATCACTAACATTTAACTTCTCTTTAACACTATTTACTTCTTTTTCACTCAATACTTTAACAACTGAACCACTTACTTCTTCTTGATACTTTATATAAGCAAGTCCACTTGCTTTATAAGTCTTAACATAATCAGTTAACTTATCTAAATCTTTTCTAGAATACTTAGAAGCTCCATCTTTAACTACTATAGCATTAATAATTCCATTATCATTAATAACATTTTTAAATACTGTAAATTCTGTATCTTTAAAACACTCCGTAATATCATTAATTTCCATTCCAAATCTTAAATCTGGTTTATCAGAACCATACTTACTAATAGCATCGTCATACTTCATTCTCATTAATGGTAACTTAATATCAATACCTTTTACTTCTTTAAAAATACTAGCTACTAAATTTTCTCCTAGATTCATCACATCATCTTCATTAACAAAAGACATTTCCACATCTATTTGAGTAAATTCAGGTTGTCTATCAGCTCTTAAATCTTCATCTCTAAAACATTTAGCAATTTGAAAATATCTTTCAAAACCAGATACCATTAATAATTGTTTAAATATTTGTGGAGATTGTGGTAACGCATAAAACTTACCTTTATTAACACGACTAGGTACTAAATAATCTCTAGCTCCTTCAGGAGTAGACTTACATAATATAGGAGTTTCTACTTCTAAGAAATCTAAATTATTTAAAAACTTTCTTGTTGCAAAAGTAATATCATTTCTTAAAACAAAATTATTCTTTAAACTTTCTCTTCTTAAATCTAAGTAACGATATTTTAATCTAGTATCTTCTAAAGCATTAGTATCATCACTTATCATAAAAGGTATTTCTCTTGAAGTGTTAATAAGTTCTAACTTATTAACATCTACTTCTATCTCTCCTGTAGCTAGATTCTTATTCTTACTTTCTCTTTCTACTATCTTACCATTTACTTTAATTACATATTCATTCTTAAGTTCAGAAGCAATACTATAACTTTCATTTTCTGGTCTTACAACAACTTGCATAATACCAGTTCTATTTCTTAAATCAATAAAGATTAAACCACCTAAATTTCTAACTTTAGATACCCAACCATATAATGTAACTTCTTCACCAACGTTTTTAATATTATAATACTTATACTTTTCCATAATTTCACCTTCCTAAATAAAAAACAGTTACTCATCCCTAAGGGACGAATAACTGTTAAATCCGCGGTACCACCCAATTTATTATGTATTACATAATCACTTTCTTGATAACGGGATAAACCCGGACTAATACTAGTCAACTCCTGAGTGTCTTCTTATATATTAATATATTAGTTCCCACCAATCACTAATTCTCTTTCATATCTTTATATAATACTCTTCTCAATCAACATTTATAACGCTATTTTAAATCCAATTTAATCTATTGTCAATTAACATTTTTTAAATAAGACATATATTTAATATCATTATTTAACATTTGAATAAAACCATCTAAATTATTAATCTTTTTTAAAGCTCTTTCAATATTAGTTCTTCCTGCTATTAAAATATGATAATCTTCTTTAATAATATTTTCAATAGTATCATTATTAACACCTATTTCTCTTAAATACATAATAGATGAATAAAAACGATCAATACAATTTTCTAATTCTTTAACTTCATCTTCCGTACATACTTCTTCTAAGGCCATAATTGTTTCTTTAGATAAATCAAAGCCATCTAATAATTCAAACATTTAATCACCCCTTTAATCCTAAAGAATGAACATATTCTTTTAGTACTTCTAAGTCACTATCACGATAATAACTATTATAAGTTAAAGCTAATAAAAATAATAAATCTTTATCTATATTATTAACTAAACCACTTTTATTAATTAAAGTCCAAATTCTTTTAAACTTTCTTTTAGATACTCTAACACCATTAATTATATAAGCATGTTCTGTATTAATAACATTTGGATCATTATCTAATCTTTCAGTATAACTATCTACAATATACTTATCTACATTATATTCATTTTCATCTATATAAGTAATTAAACTATCTGGTATATCTGCTATTAATCTATCAACATTATCTCTATTAATAAAATCATCTAAATCATATGGTTCTTTCTCTGTTCTAATAGATCTTAACTTATTAGTATTAGGATCTACTATTGTAGTTTCATATCCTTTATATAACTTATATAATATCTTTCTAATTGATTTCTCTTCTTTTAATAAAGAAGGATATTGAACTAAGTAATTAAAGAAGTCATTATTTTGATCACTATTTTCTATTAAAACATCTATCATATGAACAAACATTCTTGACATTAATACAGTTGGTGCTTTAATAAAATGATCACGACCTACTAATTCTAAACCATATAAATTAGCAAATTTAATATTTCTAGCTACAACATCAGATGGTGTAGCTAGTACATCAGGAGCCGTCTCTAATACTTGACGATAGAAATCAACATTTACATCTGGATGATTACTATTATACTCTCTAGATAACTTTTCAAATAACTTAGAATTTAACTTATAATATTCATAAGATCCACTTAAATAATCATCATCAGATTTTTCTCCTCCACCAGAGACTCTCTCCTTACCTTTAGATACTTTCTTATAAACACCTTCTACAGCAAAAATATCTTCTACTCTAACTCCTCTAGCTTTAGCATCACTTATTAAATATTCTAAAGTTTCTTTACTAGCAAAACGTATTACAAAGAATAACTTTCTTATATTAATACTTCTTATCTTTTCATTAATATTTCTTGATTTACCATACTGTCTTACAAACTCATACTCAATATGAGTAGATAATACTTCTAATACTTCTTCTATTCTACTTAAATCACATCTTGTTCTTAATATTCTCTTTTGTTTATCAGTAAATATAGTAAAATCAAAACCATATTTATTAAAAATAGATACTATTAAATCTTCATCTATTTCTTCAACTTGTTTATCTTCTTCATCAAATTCATCTATATCTGCTTCTAATAAATTCTTAATATTTTCACTTATCTTAGCTTCCATACCATTAATTAAATTTAAAACAGAATAACGATACTTAAAATCTTTATCACTAATTAAACTAAGTAAATAAGATATCTCTTGTCCTTGAAAATGAATAACACCTTCATCTTTCTTACGTAATTTATCATATAAAGAAGTACATAACTCTAATTCAGAACTCTTCTTAGATACACTTTGACGATAAGTATCATTTTGAGCTATTGAAATAGCTTTTACTTTCTCTATCTTACTTATTAAATCATCTATTATAGCTAATTCAGATTCTTTATATTCTTTAATTATACCAGTATCTATACATTGTGCTAAAAGACATAAATAATCTAAATGATCTATAGCATCTGTTAAAATACTTTTATCTTCTAAATCAATATTAGTAAATAAAGCTTGTACTTTATTCTTAAAATCATCTGATGCAAAACAAAGATTATTATCTCTTATCTTATTAATAACTACATCATAGTCATCAATCTTTCTAAGACCTTCTGTTGAATTTTGAATCAAATTATTAATTTCTTTAATTCTTCTTCCAACTATTTTAACAAGTTCTTTTAATAATTGTTCATCAGTCTCTTTCATTTCGCACCTCCTCTAATATTTCTATATATAAAGATAAATTATCTTGGGGATTATTCATTAAATCAATAAATTGTTCTGAACTTAAAACTAACTTATCACATAACTCTAATACATCTATATTTCTTTCTTCTATTTCCTTAGTAATTAAATATATTAAAGAATATACTTGTTTCTTAATCTTTTCCATTATTGAACACCTTTACCTAATCCTTGACTAAATATAATATTTCTAATTTCTTCACTTCTTTTAATTAGTTTACGATATTCTAATGTACCATCTTTAATTATTGAATTAATTTTCTTTTCTACCCCTATGTCATAAGCACCTAATCTATTATCAACTCTATTATTATTCATTTCTTCTAAAGAACCAGAAGTATAAACTAATATATGATTATTAGGTAATGTTCTAAAAGTAACAAATACATATTGACCTGTCATTAATTTAAAGCCAACTTTTACTTTCTTCTTCATCATCTTAACATTATCAAATCTACCTTCTTCTAAACGACTTAATAATGCTGTTAAATCACTAACTTTTTCAGGAGTCATACTCTTTAAACATTTTTCCATTTCTGAAGAAGAACCGTTATCATAGAAAATTAATGTATATTGTTTTTTATCTTCTTCCTCTAAAGGTAAATCACTTTCAGATACTTCTTCTAACTCTTTACTTTCTAAAGCCATTTCACTTTCTAAACGACTAATAAAATCTAAAGCCATATCTATATCAGCTAAAATAAATTGAACATATTCATCATAATCTTCATCATAAGATTCATTAACATCACTTAATATTGTTGAATACTTCTCATAAAAACAAAAGAATAAAAATTTATAATAATCGGTTGTATTATAAGCAACCTTTACATATTCAATAGATTTATCTATATCAGATAAATCTAAATTTAATTTAAAACTATCTCTCATTGTAGGAGTTATCTTTCCTAAAGCTCTATAAGTTTTATATTTCTCATGTAATAAAGCTAACTTCTGACTTATCTCTTCATTACTACTTAAAGATTTACTACTTAAAGTAGGTTCTTCTACTTCTTCCTCTACTTCACTTACTTCTTCATTATCACCATTTGGATTAAGTACCATAGCATCCTCTTTAGGTAAAGAATCCATAATCTTTTTCTCTAAAGCATCAGCAATAGCTTTTCTTCTTTTTTCTTCTCTAACACTTATTTCTTCTCTTAAAGTATCTTCTTCTTTCTTATAATACTCTATTTGAATCATTGTTAAATTATAATAAACTTCTAACCATTCTTCTTCAGATAAATTAGCTGTTTCAAAATAATAAGACTCTAAAGGTTCTAAAACATAACTAGGTAACTTACCATCTATAAATAACTTTAAATCTCCAAATCTCTTAGCCATATCTTTAGCACTCTTAACTCTATTTACATTAGCTTCTGCTTGATTACTAAATATATGACGATTAAAAACACTATTTACATACTCTAAAATACCATACATTTCTTTATATCTTTCATGTTCTTTAAACTTAGGATTCATTTCACACATTTTACAAAACTTTAAAGCATTTTCAATATCTTGTTTACTATATAAAGAAGAATTATCAAATATTAATAATAATTCATATATTTTATCTAATGGTATAGATGAAAATTGTTCTACAATAGATAAATTCTGTTTATAAGTATTCATTAAATAACTATGAGCATTATATATAGTTTCAACATCAACTACTTTTTGATTTAAATATCTTACATAATCATCTAACTTACCTATAAATTTAACCATTACATTATTACTATCCATTATTTAACTCTCCCTTCATTCTCTTTTTTTAATACTGATTGTTCCATTTCATCATGTAACAAAGAAAGAGCACTATAAAGTCTTACACTCATTCCACATTCTAATTGCATTCTAACTAATCTCAAATATATTTCATCTAAAACACTAGGATCAAAAGAAGATACTTGAATTAATTTAACTAATTGTAAATATTCTTCATATATACTAGGATCAACACTATCTAACTTACTTAACTCTATCTTAAATCTAGCTAATTCTAATTCAGCTCTTTTCTTCTTAGATATCTTATTAGTAAATATAGTATCTTCATATTCTTCTAATTGTTCTTTACTAAAATTATCATTATAAACATTAATCTTCTTATATAAATCATTATCTTTATAATCAGTACCCATTCTTGACACTTCCCTACTATCTTTAATTATACTAAATATTTAGAGTTTGTTCAATGAGATTAGAACATATAAAAACTAGATTATAAATCTAGTTTAAGGAATAAGGTTTATCTTTTTTATCTAATTCATTTATATATAAGTTAAAGTCTTTAAAAGACATATGAGATGGAACATCAAAGAATTCAGTTATTGGTCTTGCTTTACCTTCAGCTAGTTTAACATAGTAACCATTTATTTCTTGTAAAGCTTGTTCTTCAGTATCATATTCATAGATACCTATTCTTTCCCAGTTAGGATGTTCTATTTGATAAACTTTATCATTTAAATAATATAGAACAAAACAATGCATATGTTCTTCGTCTTCTAAGTTATTAAAGTCTTTACCTTCATATATTCGAGTACAAAACATTTTATTAGGAATATTTAGTTTAGTTAGTAAAGTACTCATAAGAAAGACTTGTTCGATACAAGTACCTATACCATGAGTTAATGTTTCTTCAAGAGTTGAAGTACGATATAGTTTACGAAAGTTTTTCATATTGTTAATATGTTCTTCGTTATTAACATCTAACCAGCCATAGGTGATGTGTTCGTTCATAAAATCTAATATGTCATTAGGGGTTTTAATTTCTTCGATTGTCATATGGGTACCTCCTTATTAATTTCAATCAGTCACAAATTGTAATCAGTTCATTTTTTAAATTTGGTATAATGGTAAGTATTTATATTACCAGGAATCATGTAGTTCAGCCATTACTTTTATCATTGATTTCATAATAATTATTTGTAATAATTCTGTATTTCCTTCTTGATCAATTCTATGTAATGCTTCTAAATATTCATCTCTATTATCAGAATCAATGTATATTGGGCATAATCCTTTTAATCTTAATAACCAATTTGTTAATCCTCTTGTAATTCTACCATTTCCATCATTAAACGGATGTAAAATAGTAATGTCATAATGAATTTTAGCAACCATACTTATATATTCTGATATTGAATACTTATCAATGTTTTCTATAACTTTTTTAATTGTTTTATTTAATTCATCCATTTTATCAATTATTTCAGTATATGGAACAGGTTGTATTTTACCACCTAAAATCATGTTATCACTAGTTCTGTATGTACCAGCATATTCTGGATAAGGCGCATACTTATATAACATCTTATTTAAATCTTTAATTTTGAAGATGTCTAATTCGTCTTTTGTTTCTATACAATATTTATTCATTTCAATATTACCAAGTGCTTCAATTATATTTTGATTTTCACTTTTACAATATTTACTTTCATTACCATTAACTCTTAAGTCAGCAAATATACCATTTACTTCTTCTTGTGTAATATCAACTTTTTCAATTCTATTATCATGATATACTAAGTTTTGAATAAACTTTATTCCTATAATCTCATTTAAATTTGCTGAAGAAAAGTAACTATAATCAATTGCATTTGTTAATAAATCTAAATCATTAGTAGTATCGAAAAGTTTTTTTCTTTTAGCAGCAGGTTTGTACTTCCTTATTTCTAGTGTTAACTCGTCATTATCTAAATTTTTATCAAAACGTTTTAATCTAAAACAAATTGTCTTAACACAAGCTTCAAAGCTAACTCCAAAATACTCCGCAATTAATAAGCATTCATTCATACCAACATTACCATTTTTATTTTGATAAATATCAACTTGTCTATTTAGTTCATCAGTTGGCATTAATAAATTTGATGCAAAAGAATCAGCCTCTTTTTCAATGTCACTTTTAACTCCGGAAATGGGACATAAAAAATTATTAACATTAACTTGAGTATGCATCAAAATATGACCTAATTCATGTGCTGCAGTAAATCTTTGTCTAGTGATTTGTCTATTCATATTAATTGAAACTACAGATTTTTCTTTATCGTATAGTAACAATCCCTCTAATTTATCAAAATTAGAATATGTAATTATCGCATTATTTTCTTTTAATAATTCAAATGGATTTATTGGAAATGATATTTTCCCCTTTGTTTCTTTTATTCTTTTTAATACTTTTTCTGCTGCTAGAATTGTTTTGGAAATGTTATACACTAATTATTCCTTGTAATTATTTTTAAATTTAATTAAATTTATTATTTCTTGTTTATCTTTTTTAGATAGACTATCGAATCCTCTAGCAAATACTTGATTATTCATATCTATTTCTTTTTCATCAGATACTATTTCTTCCATTGTAATACCATACAATTTAGAAAATTTATATAATTCATCAGCCTTAACGGAACGATTGTCATTTTCAATATTAACAATAATATTTCTAGTTAAATTTAATGTAGTAGCAACTTGTTCTTGTGTTAAACCTAAAAATTCTCTAGCAGCTCTTAGTTTTTCTCCACAACTTTTCATATTTACTCACTCCCATGTATTAGATTATATCATATTATGTTGAATAATTCAACATTTATAATATTATATGTTGAAATTTTCAAAAAATACATTAAATATTTACATATCATAATTAATTGTAAAAGCATCTACTTCTTCTCTTGACAAGTAAGGAGAAATATTATTTATCTCAAAGAAATTGAATCATGAACATTACTTCCATTTGTATCTACCGTTAATACATAATTATTCTCATCACATATCACACT